>JANOAX010000021.1:0-19929 GCA_031411335.1 Bacteroidota bacterium | reverse complement strand
ATGATGCGCGGACTCATCATTCGAAATACGTTGGCGGGTGGACTGATGGTGATTGTGATGGTGTATAAAAATGATCGCGAGAAGCTGGAAGGATTACTGAAACATCTCGAGCAAACATTTACACAAATTACTTCTTTGCTTTATGTCATCAATCCAAAAGGGAATGATACATTTCATGATTTGGTAGTGCATACTTGGTCGGGATTGCCTTACATCACAGAGGAGATGGAAGGATTGAAATTTCGAATTGGTCCTAAATCATTTTTTCAAACCAATCCTACGCAAACTTTAGAATTGTATAAATTAGCTCGTGAATTTGCTGCGATAAAAAAGACAGATATTGTTTACGATTTGTATACGGGTACCGGAACCATTGCTTTATTCGTTGCTGCATTAGCAAAGAAAGTAGTCGGCATTGAATATGTAGAAGAGTCCATTGATAATGCAAAGCTAAACGCGGAGTTAAACGATATTAAAAATTCCGTTTTTTTTGCAGGCGATATGAAAGATTTATTGAGTGATGAATTGTTTAATGAAGAAGGCAAGCCCGATGTAATTATCACCGATCCACCTCGATCAGGAATGCATGAAGATGTGGTGGCGCAATTACTCAAGAGCAATTGTCCTCGTATTGTGTATGTAAGTTGTAATCCAGGTACACAAGCCCGTGATTTATTAATGCTCAGCGAAAAATATGAGTTAGTGAAAGTGCAAGCGGTCGATATGTTTCCGCATACGGCTCATGTGGAGAGTGTGGCTTTGTTGGAATTGAAATAATAATTTCAACATGGAAATAAAAACGGTTAAGTAAATATTTACTTAACCGTTTTTATTTTTCAAATCTATTTACCAGTTTCCATATCCCTTTGTCGTTATTAAAACGACTCCACCTGTAACATCTCCAATACTAGCCGGAATTCCTCCCATTAAAACTTTCATTTCTTTGACAGCTGATTTGGGAAGTCTAAAATCGCCTATTACCCTAATTCCATCTATGTAATAAGCAGTACCATCTTCTCGTGAGCCTCTCATATAGATGGATTCTCCTTCATCTTCCTGATAGGCACCTGCAGCTAAAGCCGCGCCTTGTTTCACATCCATGTAAGGGGCATTCTCAATGTCTTCGGTTTCAAGAATCATCATGGTAGAAACGTTTCCTTTATCGATGAGCTTATTTTTGTATTCAAATATGTCTACGCCTACAAAGGAATACGTGCTGGAAGACACAAAAACATCTAAATACGTCATTTTGCCTGCGTTTATTTTAACATTATTAATCTGAGTTTCACGATATCCCATGCCGGTTATTTTGACCGTGTAAATGCCATTAGGCAATGGTTTGATGGAGAAATATCCATCTTTGTCCGAATCTGACCCGCCAATGATATTGCTATTTTGTAAGGCAACCACTGCAACGAATTCTATTGGTTCTTTTGATAAACTGTCTAAGAGTCGACCTTTGATTTCACCAAAGTCACTTTGTGCATTAAGTGATGTGAGTCCTGACATTAGTAGGATACTCATAAGGAATAGGATGTTCTTTTTCATAATATTTAGGTTTAATAAAAAGACAAAGGATAATGCATTTTCCATAAATAATTTTTATTGTCCTATTTTTATGGAAATTTGAAATACTTCAGTCAATAAGTTAAAGAAGGCGTGTATGTGGAAATTTTTCGTCAAGCAAAGTAATCAGTCAACACTCAGTGATGATGAGTTGTTGATTGCTTATAAGCGCGATGGGAAAAAGTCACATGTCGGCGTTTTATATGAAAGGTATGCGCAACATTTATTTGGATTTTGTTTAAAGTATTTAAAAGATGAAGAGTTGGCAAAGGATGTAGTGGCTACAATTTTTTCAAAGTTGTTCGATGATTTGATGCGATTTGAGATAAAGAATCTTAAGGGATGGTTATTGCGAGTGGCTTATAATAAATGCATGGATAGATTGTCTGAGGAGAAAAAGAAAACTTTCATTGAAGATAAAGATTGGGTCGAAGAGGATTTAACAAATGAAGAATTTCCAATGCCAGATAGTGAGACGCTGAAGCAAGCGTTGCGCCAACTGAAAAAGGAGCATAAACTATGTCTTGAAATGTTTTATCTCGATGGAAAGTCTTATCAAGCAGTAAGTGAACAATCGGGGTATACTTTAAGTGAGGTTAAAAGTTATATTCAAAACGGAAAAAGGAATTTATTAATATATTTTCAAACACATCATGGAGAATCAAAAGTATAGGGAGATATTAAATCAATTGGGGTCTTGTCCAGCTTCTGATCTATTGTGGGATTATGCTCATAGTAAAGCGAATGCTTCTTCCTCTAAGGAACTCGAGCACCATCTGGTGCATTGTGTATTATGTTCAGGAGCTGTTGAAGGATTTGCAATGATGAGTTCTCCAGCATCTTTGAAGCAGGTAGCGTTAAAAAATCCATATGCTTCCCCTAGTTATCCTCTAAGATTTGTAAAAGTAATGGTAGCTTTATTGTGTGTGATTTCCATTTTATGGTGGTGGAATTCGAAGGAGAGCGCAAATTCATTGGTGCGAAATAAAGTAAAAGATGATTCGAAAGAGCTTCCTGTTGATAATGTTGAATCAGATTTGAAATTAGTTGATGGTGAAAAGGAAGTATCGGGAATTGTAGAACCTTTAGAAAGTAAAAGAACTGAAAAAATCGTACTAGAATCTATTTCTACTAACCGATGGAAAGATGAACTTTTTACCATAGAGAAGAAAGGAATTGTGTTAGCCGGTAGAAATCTAGATAAGTTAGAAATTGTTGATCGTCCCTTAACACCCATTATTTACATGTATAATTTGAAGGTGATGGATTTTACTGAAAGATATAGTCTTTTGGATAAGCCTTTTGATGTTCCAACAAATCTTCACCCTCGATTTGCAAATCCAAAAGAAAAATTGACAGAGCAAATTTATGCGGATGAGGATACAGTGTATTATCGTGATTTATTAGAATCTGCAATGGATAATTTTGATAAAGGAAGATTTAAGCTTGTTGCAGAGCAATTGTCATTTATTTTGAATCGATATCCAAATGACGACAATGGGTTGTTTTATTCGAGTTTAGCCATGTCAGAATTAAGAAATTACGAGGGCGCAATTAAGAATTTACGGAAGTTGAAAATGAAAAAATATTCAGCATTTGTTGAGGAATTAAATTTTCATTTAGCAATGAATTTGATTTATTCTGGAAGTAGTAAGGAAGGAGAAGAGCTCCTAAGAAGCATAGCGAATTCACATGGCTTTTATTCAGCTCAAGCACAAGAAAAATTGGAAAGATGAAAGCGAAGTTCCTTCTGTATCTTTTCTTTTTTTTGAGTTGGGATTCTTGCGTGTATTCGCAATCTAAAACCATTCAGATTGTGGATGCTGTAAATCAAAATCCAATTCAATTTGCAACGGTGCAGTTATTAATTTCTAATCGCGTCGTTTTTGCAGATTCAATGGGAAGATTTCAATTAGCGAACGACGAACTAAATACGTTGGACACGCTATTGATTAGTCGTATGGGATATTTGTTGAAGAAATTTCCCATTAGTTATTTCAATAAAATGAATACGACAAAAGTATTCTTGACTCCTCAACATATAAATTTGACTGAGTTTTCATTTGTAGAGGAGACGCCCATTACATTTTTGAAGCAAGTGCGTAGTAAGTTGAAGTTAGGCATTCCTTTGTCCGCCTTTAAATTAAATGGTTTCTATAGGCAATATCATTGGGAAAATGGCAAAGTAGTATTCTTGGTGGAGGCTGCCAATGAAGTTTATTTTGCAAATAATAAAAATAGTCTGGAGCGAATTAAAATAAATGAATTAAGAAGAGCCCTAATCACAGAAGAGAATAAAGAAGTTCATGCAGATCATTTTGTGGATTTGTTGAATGCGAATCCTGTTTATCATGTACTAGGCAACATCTTCAATTCAACAGTCGATCATAATATAGTTTGTCATTTTAGAGAATTGGATAAAGATAGTTCCCAGTTTGAATGGCTGGAATTTAGTGTTGATGAAAAGTTATTTGATGTTTTGGGTTGGATCATTGTTCGGAAGAACGATAACGCTATTTTGAAATATAGCATGTATAAGACTAGAAAAGCAAATTCTGGAATGGATTCTAAATCTACAAGTGGTAAATTTATTTGGTTAAAGCAAGAAGAGTTAATTGAAGCTGAATTTAATTGGGTGAATGATAGCGTTTATCCATCGATGCTTCATCAACAATATAATCACTATTTAATACAGCCAGATTTTAATACGGTTGAATTTGAATTGAAAGAGGACTTTTTTTGGGTAGCGGATGATTCCATTGCTATTGTGAAAAGACCATCTCAGGAATTCAAATTTTCAAGTAATTTGTATACTAGTAAGTATATTTATAATCGCTATTTCTGGCATGATTACAATGCTATTAAATTGTATCCTTTAAATGGATTTGTTAAGGAGTCACTCACTGAACGAGTTCTTTTGGAAAAGCAGTTTTTAGATGCTGGTCGTTAGTAGATTTCATACTATTTATTGCGAATACAGTTTTTATCCGGACCGTTAATATAAGTACAGAAATAGCCACATTCTGAAATAATTTGTTGGAAATATTTTGTGTCGTGGTATTCTTTCTTGAGCAGTTCAAAATTTCTCTGCGCCATGAAATCATTGGTTCCATTGTAGTATTCTTCCAACCAAATATTATGTTCACATTTAGCAGACATCCATGCACATTGAGCTGCAAATTCGACGTCTTTAGTAAGTGATTTGGCTGCATTATACCATTTCATAGCTTCATGACAATCATTAAATAGAGATATGTTTCTTGGAGTAGATGAATCTTCGTTTTGCTCACGATCATTTTCATAGGTATAGAATCTTAGACCCAAATTATCTGACATGTCAAAAGGATAAGGACCTCCTTGAAGTGATCTTGCATTTCCATGATACGACATATTGTATAATCCATTGGCGTATTCAAAATATATTCTAGATTTTTTTTCAACGTTCGTTTCATTTTTTGCTTTAGTTTGAAGCTTAATTAATTTTTTTGTAAAATCTAATCTAGAATATCTTGTAGCATTCGATTCCGCATGATCACAGTCGTGACAATCTGTAATTTTTATTTTGAATGGATCGCCATAAGTACCTTCTGTCGAAGCCGAAGATTTTTCAAAATAGTTGACGGCATTTTGGAATTCATATTGATAAAGTGAGTAAATGCCTTTTATTTCGTAGAGTTGCTGTAGATTTAAAGGATAAGTGGACACAAAGTAATTTTCAAGGTTGCTTTTGTTGCTACTTTCCATAAACGCTATTAGCTCGTCTAATTGCTGCACCTCACTTACATCTTCATTTGGGTTTCTATTACACAATACCGACTTATACACTTCAAATTTCTCCGCATAGATCTCCGATAATTGTCTAAAAACAAAACGTTCACAGTTTTCGACTCTAACATTTTTACTTTTTAAATTATTTAACTTGTCAAGTTTTGCAAATAATTCATTTTCATCAATTAGTAATGATTTTTTGGCTTCCGCTACTTGAACCAATAATTGGGTAATTAAATTTTGTCCATGAATAACATCTTCGTTTATATCGTCATATTGGGTAGCTAGTTTCGATGCTGATGCATAATTTCCTTGTAAATAATTTATAAATGCTCCTGCAGTCGCCCATACTTTTTTACGATTAAAGTTGGGATTCGATAGTTGTTTGTCAATAATAGCAGCTACAGAGTCAAGTTGATTTTTTTGAATGGTAGCCCATGTATTGATTGGGTCTCCACTAATGGATGAATTGTAATTGCTATTGTATTCCTCATTTATATAATCTGGATAATTGTTAAGACAGTTTGATTCAGCTATATTTACTAATCTCACAAGTAATAAATCGAGTAAGTTACTTGTTGGATTGATTTTTATTATTTCTTGTATTCCAATGAGTGGATTAGAATAGCATCCATAGAGTTGCCATAAGACCTCCTTCTCTCTTTTATTTTTAGCCAATTGAAGTGTTTGCTGCCAATCGCTTTCTTCCAATGGGTGAAAGCTTGAATAGGCATCCGAACGTTGAGGTTCGTATTGGTCATAAATTTGAGCGTAAATTAAATTGGATTCGGCATATCTAGTATCTCTATAAAGTAAAGCAGCATAATAGCCTAAACAACGATAATACATGCTTCCACTATTTTTATTTTTTTTTGCGTTTTGCTGATAATATTTAATTCCTTGCTGATTATTTCCAAGGATGAGATAAGAGCGAAGAATTTGAAAGTCATATCGCTGTTTGAGAAATTTACTCTTCACTTTCTTTCGCTGTAAAAGCAGATCTTGAATATGTTTATAAATATTGATTGAATCTCTCTCTACTGGTTCCCATGAGTAAAGGTTCGATTGGCAATGATTTTCAGTAATCTTTGCGGCTAATAAATAATTGGTGATTTCTTTAGCATATTTTAATTTTATAAATGAAGAAAGTGAAGGATGTTTTAAAAGAATATTCGGATTGTTTTCATTAACATCTTTAGTTATTATTTTAAATTCTTCAATACTGGATTTGTAAATCAGCCAATTTAATGTATCGAAAGAAATGGTATGTTGTGTATATTCTAGCCATTCTTGATTGTTAATTCCATTACTACTGTTTTCTCGTTCATAGTCACTATATTGATAATAGTCTTTTATGCTTAAAAAGAAGGGCGATTGATTTGGCATATCAATGATCTCCGGATTAAACATTAGTATTTCTGTAAAATCAGGATCGTCCCAGCCACCACAAGCCTTGCTTATAGGTGTTGAATATGGAATAATTACACCACTAATTAAAAGTAGCAAAAGTTTTTTCCAGTTCTTCCGAATCGAATGTGTTGAATAAGTAGTCATGCCAATGGTAGAGAGTTAAAGTAAATTTTTTATAGTTCCATCGATTGGATAGTTGTTTTGCTGCCTGCTGCATCTGTTTAGCATCGATTGCTTCTAAACGAATTTCATCGTCAGCTTGTAAATATACTCCATGAAATAAATGTTCTTTCTTTATTTTATAAATATTCGAATGTGAGGTTAAAATGAGGCTATCTTTTGTTAATTCTTCTTTAGTAAGGTTAGAAATTAGTTCGATCGCAATGCCAAAGCGATATAAAATACCCCAACTATAAGCCGCTAAGGATACATCTAATGGTATTGGGTATTTCAACCCATTTGTTAGATAACTTGCTGCTGTTTGTGAGTTATAGATGGAATTATTGCTTTGGTAATCTCTGATGTTTCCCATGTTGTAAAACATCAGCATACCTCGACTAACAGGAGGAATTCCGGTTCGGTTTTGATATTTTACTTGATGTAGTCGAATAGTAGCGCTAAGTAGGATGGTTTTATTTTCCAAATTGGAGTAATAGCGAAGGAAATAAAAATAATTTTCTTTTGATTTATCTGTCCAGTCACAATCGAATTGAAATTCTTTAACAGAAAGGAAATAGTTTCCTAGTAATTTATTCGATAATTTCTTTATTTTATTGGCTAATTCATTTAATTCACTTTTTTGTAATTGAAGCATTGTTTCATTCGTGATGTAAATGACAGGAATGATATGAAGAGAATCAGGTATGTCCGATTTAAAATGAATGGTAGCAACAGGTACTGCCTTTCCGTCTATCATTTTTACATCAAATAGGTGTAGATAAAGCTTGTTAATTTTTAGTTTTGAAAGTACTTGTAATTCATGTGAGTTGGTTTCAAAATTACTTCGCCAGTAGTAAATCCCTCTCGAAATTTCTTTTTCCTTTTGGCACGAACTAAGTATCAAAACAACAATAAGGAGTTGAAATACGGAGGATCGCATTTTTAATTTAATTATTACTGGTTTTAAAATAATTTGTTTTAGATGTAGTTATAGTCACTCTGCCTTTAATATTTAACATTTGGGTAAACAAATATAGTATTCACAAAGTAATTTATTTTCTTTGTACACTAAATTGAATAGTTCGACCAAGATAAGGTGTAAATTAGAATTGCAGTTAACTTTATGAATAAATTGTTGTTTTTATTCTCCCATTTATTGCTTTTATGGGTTGGGGCGATTGCCCAAGTCCCCACTCAAATTATTCGAGGTGTCGTGGTTGATGAAATCACACAAGCAGCGTTGCCTGGTGCAACGGTAGTCATTGCAGACTTGGATCCAGTCATGGGCGTAAATGCAGATCTGAATGGAGCTTTTCGTTTGGACAAGGTCCCCGTTGGCTATCATACGATCAAAGTGGTGATGATGGGTTATGAAGACTTAGTTCGACCAAATGTCCTATTAAACTCTGGTAAGGAGTTAGTTTTAACGTTGTCTTTACGTGAGAAATTAGTTCAGACGAAGGAAGTAACCATCACTGATGAATTGGAAAAGCAAAAGGCTATCAATGAAATGTCGTTGGTGAGTACCCGAACTTTTTCAGTGGAAGAAACTCAAAAATTTGCAGCGGCCGTCAATGATCCTGCTCGTATGGTAAGTTCGTTTGCTGGTGTGTTAAGCACCGATGATGGTAATAATAATGTTTCTATTCGTGGAAATTCTCCCAACGGACTTCAATGGCGAATGGAAGGGGTGGAAATTCCTAGCCCCAATCATTATGCTTTTCCAGGTACCGCCGGAGGTGGAGTTTCGATATTGAGTTCGCAGTTATTATTTAATTCTGATTTTTTAACCGGCGCTTTTACTGCAGAGTATGGAAATGCATTGAGTGGTGTGTTTGATTTAAAGTTGAGAAAAGGAAATAATGAAAATAGAGAGTTTACTTTTCAATCGAGTTTTTTGGGACTTGATGTAGCGGCTGAAGGACCTTTTAGTAAAAAATACAATGGCTCGTATTTAATAAATTATCGATACAGTACATTGGCTGCCATTGGGAAGATTATTGATTTAGGAGATGCAGCAACTAATTTTCAAGATTTATCTTTTAATATTTATTTACCCACCAATAAACTGGGTCAATTTACCATTTTTGGATTTGGTGGACTAAGTAGTCAAGATTTTGATGCTGAAACTGATTCATCTAAGTGGGAGGAGGATTTTGATCGATATTCAAGTGATTTTACTTCTAATACGGGAGCTGTTGGCGCAACACATAGCATTACACTTAGCAAAAAATTATTCCTGCGATCGGCAATGGTCAGTTCTAAATTTGAAAATAAATATAATGAAAAGCGATTGAGTGATTTGTATGAATTTGAAAGCAGAGAGAATGCGAAAACAGTGAACGACCGATATCTGTTTTCTTCTAATTTGAATTATAAAATTAATACACGTAATACCCTAAAATCTGGAATTGTTTTGTCGAAACTCAACTATTCCATCTATCAAAATAGCTATAATACGGATGTAGATAGTTTGATAAACTATTTAGATATTAAAAACTCCACCCAAACGATCCAATTATATTCGACATGGATGAATCGTGTTACTGAAAGATGGACCTTGCAATTTGGAGTACATTACCTCGCACTTACTTTGAATAATTCATTCTCCATAGAGCCTCGGGCATCCTCTAGCTTTTCAATTTCAAAGGGGAAGACTTTGTCGGTTGGTTATGGATTGCATAGTCAAATTCAAACACTGGGAGTTTATTTTGCAGAAGCAATAGATAGTATGGGAAATATTTATCGTCCAAATGAAGATTTAGAACTGACAAAATCACATCATTTTGTTGTAGGATATGATCAAATGTTAAGACCTTGGCTGCATTTTAAAATTGAAGCATACTATCAGCATTTATTCGATGTGCCTATCAGCGTTGATACAACGAATACATTTAGCGTTCTGAATTTGCGCGACGGCTATTTCACAGATCCGTTAACCAATGATGGATTGGGTCGCAATTATGGAGTGGAATTAACATTAGAGCAGTTTATGCATAATGATCTTTATTTTCTGCTCTCTTCTTCCATTTATGAATCTGAATACAAAGCGAACGATGGAAAATGGAGGAATACGTTGTTCAACGGAAACTACACATTTACTTTTACAGGAGGAAAGGAGATTAAAACAGGTAGTAAGTTTAAGAATAGAATTATTGGTTTAAATGTTAAAATGATTTATGCTGGTGGATTGCGAACTACACCCATCGATCTGGAAAAATCAATTGCGGAACAAAGTACTTATTATTTCGAGAAGCAAGCTTTTACTGGACAAAACCCTGCTTATTTTAGAACGGATATTCGAATCAGCATGAAGCGTAACCGACCTAAAGCAACTCATATTTTTTCTTTGGATGTTCAGAATGTGACGAATCGAAAAAATATTTTTGGTGATTTTTTTGATGCGAAAACAGGGAAAGTGAAAACGTATTATCAAACACCACTGATTCCTATTCTCGGCTATCGAATTGAGTTTTAGAATGAGTATTATTTTTGATATTAATGAATTTTCAAAATGGTAATACATATCTCATTATTTGATTTGATTTTAAAACCACGGAGGAACAGAGGCACTGAGAAGCACTGAGGGATATCGGTGTAAATGAAATCAATTCTTTGTATTGCTAACTTTTTTTGTTTACCAAAGAAGAATAGCTGCAAGCCTCTCTCTGTGGCCCTCAGTGCCTCCGTGACTCCGTTGTAAAATTATTGAGTTTACTTAAGAGACAATTATTATTTTTATTTATTGAGGTTAGCAACCAAACACAATACTTAGCGCATAAAAAAAAGGGAGTGTTTAACTCCCTTCTATTTTTAATAGCAATAATTTTTTACATGTGAATCACTTCACCATATGCATCAGCTGCAGCTTCCATTATGGCTTCGCTCATCGTAGGATGAGGATGAATCGATTTGATGATTTCGTGTCCTGTCGTTTCTAAATTACGAGCTACTACAACTTCTGCAATCAATTCAGTTACGTTCATGCCAATCATGTGTGCGCCTAACCACTCACCGTATTTCGCATCAAAAATAACTTTTACAAATCCATCGCTAGCACCCGCTGCTTTCGCTTTTCCACTTGCAGAGAATGGGAACTTTCCAACTTTAATTTCGATACCCGCTTCTTTCGCTGCTTTTTCTGTCATTCCCACGGAGGCAATTTCAGGAGAGCAATACGTGCATCCTGGAATGTTTCCATAATTAATAGGATGTACCGAAAGACCTGCAATTTTTTCTACACATAAAATTCCTTCTGCCGAAGCCACATGTGCTAATGCCGGACCTTTAACAATATCACCAATGGCATAAACGCCAGGGATGTTCGTTTGGTAGTAATCGTTTACTAATACTTTTCCCTTGTCAGTGATGACACCTACTTCTTCTAATCCAATATTTTCAATATTAGGAGTAATTCCTACAGCTGATAAAACGATATCACACTCAATGATTTCTTCTCCCTTTTTAGTTTTTACTTTTACTTTACAACCTGCACCCGCAGTATCCACACTCTCAACGCTAGATTCAGTCATGATACTTATTCCTGATTTCTTGAATGAACGGGCTAATTGCTTTGATATATCTTCATCTTCAATCGGAACAATATTCGACATAAATTCAACAATGGTCACTTTCGTACCCAAGCTATTATAGAAATAAGCAAACTCACATCCGATAGCACCTGATCCAACAATTACCATGGATGTTGGTAGAGTAGGTAAGGTCATCGCTTCACGGTATCCAATTACTTTTTTACCGTCTTGCTCGAGTCCAGGCAATACTCTGCTGCGTGCTCCAGTTGCTAAAATGATATGTTGAGCTTCGTAAGTAGTTGCTGTACCATCTGCAGCGGTTACTTCTACTTTTTTGCCTTGCTTAATTTTTCCGTAGCCGTTGATGACATCAATTTTATTTTTCTTCAATAAAAATTGAATCCCTTTGCTCATTCCATCAGCCACATCACGACTTCTTCCAATCATTTTATTGAAATCGGCACTGTATTCATTCACAGTGATACCATAATCGCCAGCATGTTTTAAGTATTCAAAAACCTGAGCACTTTTTAATAATGCTTTCGTTGGAATGCATCCCCAGTTCAGGCAAATGCCCCCTAAGGATTCTTTTTCAATTACTGCTGTTTTTAATCCAAGTTGGCTAGCTCTAATGGCTGCTACATATCCACCAGGACCACTGCCCATTACTATCAAATCGTATTGCATATCAAGATATTCTTTTGAGAGGGCAAAGTTAAAGGATTTAATAACATCGATTAAAAGTGATTGATTTTCAATTGGTACACGCTTGGAATGATGAATTGTACTGAAATATCGATCTGTTTTGTTGAAGGATATGATTTATGATAGGTAGCGTAACTGAGTTGTTGATAGGATGCTTCCGAAATCAATTTTATTAAATTTTTAGCTTCTTTAATGTTATAGATTTGTAGGGAATTACTACTATGAAATACATTATTAAAACGCCCGTACCACAATCTCGATTTGTATTCATTGAAGCACAAAAAGAGGTGAAGGAGCATGGACCTATCGAATTCCAACTGCCTTCATGGCGCCCAGGTAGATATGAGTTAGGGAATTTTGCAAAGAATTTAAGAGGACTCATTGCCACAACAGAAAGTGGAATGGAACTTCCAATTCATAAAATTAATAAAGATCGATGGCGCATTGATGAAGCACCTGTCGGGAAAATTATTTTGCAATATGAGTATTATGCCGCACAACCCGATGCTGGCGCTTGTTGGCTCGATAACGATTTTCTTTATTTGAATCCCGTGCATTGTATTTTGTATGATCCCATCGAAGCGAATGAACCTTATTTTCTACACCTGCAAATTCCTTCCGATTATCAAATCGCATGTTCTCTTCCCGAAATAGAGAATAATATTTTACGCGCAGAAAATTTAGATGAATTATTAGACGCTCCTTTTTTCGCTGCTAAGTCATTGCAACATCGCAGTTATTCGGTGAATGATTATCAATTTCATATTTGGTTATATGGAGAATGTCAGCCCGACTGGACAAAAATCATTCACGATTTTGAAGCATTCACTCGTGTGCAACTTGATATGATGAAATCTTTTCCTGTAGCAGAGTATCACTTTTTAGTTTTGTTATTGCCATATCGTTTTTATCATGGTGTAGAGCATAAAGCCAGCACAGTTTTAGCCTTAGGACCTGGATACCAACTGATGAATAAGGAGATGTATTCGGATTTGATGGGCGTGGCTTCTCACGAATTGTTTCACGCATGGAATGTAAAAACATTGCGTCCACATGATTTTGTAAAGTATGATTATACCAAAGAAAATTATAGCCGCTTAGGATGGGTTTACGAAGGATTTACCACCTATTATGGCGATTTGTTTTTAGCAAGAAGTAAATTTTTTAATGCGCATGAGTTTTTTTCAGAATTAAATCAACGTATCCAAAAGCATAAAGATAATTACGGTCGATTTCATAGCTCCGTTGCCGAGAGTAGTTTCGATACTTGGTTGGATGGTTATGTGCCAGGTGTTCCCGCTCGCAAAACATCGATCTATGATGAAGGTTGTATTGTAGCACTGATGTTAGACTTATACATTCGTCGATCTAGTAAAGGAAAGAATTCGCTCGATGATTTATATGTTCATCTCTTTAACGATTTTTCTACCAATGAAAATGGTTATCGCGAATCCGATATTTTAAGATTGGCAATCTCACTTAGTGATAAAGGCGTTGAAGAAATTTTTAATCAAGCAATTCACTCGCGAAAATCGTATGAAGTGATGTTGCAAGATTTGTTACCTACCGTAGGTTGTTGGTTGTCGACCATCCCATCTAAAAAGATACACGAGCAATGGTATGGATTAAGAGTGATTGTGGAAGGTGGAATCACGAAAGTGCTTACTGTATTGCCAAGGTCACCAGCAGAAATTGCAGGGATTGCTAAGGATGATGAAATTAGTTCTTGCAATGGATGGAAGGTAGAAGGGAATTTGAATGAGCTCTGCGCACTTAAGGAGGGAAGTACAACCCTTACTTTCTTTAGTCAGAAAAAGGAAAAGCATGTAACCTTAAATAAATCTTCAACTGCTTGGTTTGATACCCTACAAATTGTGAAAATTGAAGACGCCGATCCCTTTGCTCGTGAGTCGTTCACCGCTTGGACGAATTTAGACTGGTAAAATATACTTGCAATGGGAATAATTACACCATGGCAATCACCGTGATCTCAACATTCACAAATTTAGGCAACGCACTTACCTGAACGGTTTCACGTGCTGGAAAATCAGACGTAAAATATCCGCCATATACTCCATTCACTTTTGCAAAGTCGTTCATGTCTTTTAAAAAGATGCTGGTCTTGATGATTTTGCTGTAATCAGTATTGGCTTCTTTTAAAATAGCACCAATGTTCTTCATTACTTGATGCGTTTCTTCTTCAATTGTGTTTAACAAAAGTTCACCTGTGGCAGGAACAATGGCAATTTGTCCGGAAACATATAAAAGGTTGCCCACTTGTACGGCTTGAGAATAAGGTCCAATAGGTGCTGGAGCTTGCGAAGTTTCAATGATCTTTTTCATGGTGTAATTTGTCGACAAAGGTGATAAATTGATTGGAATATCGAAAGACTTTTCACTTTGACCTTTTCTTGCCTTTATTTTCTATTAATTTTGTCTCGGGAAATAGTATTTCCCCAGCTATGATATTACTCCTCGATAATTACGATTCATTCACTTATAATCTTCAACAGTATCTTGCCGAACTTACCGGAGAAGAGATTACGGTTTATCGGAATGATGAAATTACGTTGGAAGATGTAAGTCGCTTTGATCGAATTGTTTTGTCGCCAGGTCCAGGATTGCCTGAGGATGCAGGAATTTTAATTCCATTGATAAAAATGTATGCACCTACAAAACCCATGTTGGGCGTTTGTTTAGGACATCAAGCTATTGCTTTGGCATTTGATGGAGGTTTAAAGCCGTTGCAACAAGTGTTGCATGGAATTCCAAGGGAAGTAAATATTTTGAAAAGGGAAAATCCACTTTTTAATTCTATACCCGAAAGTTTTGTTGCAGGTCGTTACCATAGTTGGGTGCCTGATGAAAAAAATTGGAGTAAGGAGCTAGAAGTGTTGGCCGTAGACAATGATCAAAACATTATGATTTTAAAGCATATTAAGTTTCCAGTCTATGGTATGCAATTCCATCCTGAATCCATACTCACTCCTTTTGGAAAGGATTTAATTAAAAATTGGTTACGCATTACACAATAGTGAATAGTTGATTTCAAAGTAAATCATAGCTAAAATTTCCAAACGCCTTTAATAAAATCTATTAAATAATTATTGATTTAAATCTATCGCTTCTTTTAAATGGATGCCCTATCTTTGCAGGGGAACAAACTGTCTTGTCGCTTCTCGGTAAAATGAGGGGAGGAAAGTCCGGGCAGCAAAGGGCGCCACACTTCCTAACGGGAAGGTCCTTTTGAGGAAACTTGAGAGGAACAGAAAGTGCCACAGAAAATGATACCGCCCTCCGAAGCTTTAGCGTAGGAGGGTAAGGGTGAAAATGTGAGGTAAGAGCTCACAGCTTGGCTAGCGATAGTCCATGCTGGAAAACCTTGTGGGCTGAAAAGCCAAATAGGTTGAGGAATTAGGCGGCTCGTCTATGCTTCTTTGCTTGCAAAGGGCACCTCAATGGGTAGGCTGATTCAGGTGATGCGTGAGTGTCATCGCAGATAAATGACAAGAACCACGAAAGTGGGGACAGAACCCGGCTTATAGGTTTGTTTCTTTTTTTATTTTTGATGTTGTACGAGTTGAATTTCTTGGCATCAGATGGTTGGAAATAGATTTCACTTGCTTTTCTTTCATCTATTTAATAATTACTTTTGCAAGGAATGAATTTACGCAAGCTATTTATTGCCGTCAGTAATAAGCACGACTTATACTATCGAATTGTACTGGTAACCGTATCAATTCTTGTCATCACATCATTCCTTCCACAGCAAGTTCGTTTTAAGTATGATTATCGATTAGGTCAAACATGGACGTACGAAGAGCTAAGAGCGCCATTTTCTTATCCTGTTTATAAATCATCCAATGAAATTGATGAAGAAAAAGAGGAATTGATTCATAATGCACCCCTTTTTTATTCTGTCGATACTGCCATTCATTCTATCGCCATAAAAGATTTTATTGGTAAGCTAGGTGAAGCTTCTCCTAAAGAAAAATCACTAGGGATTGAATTGATTCATTCCATTTATCAAAAAGGTGTGTTTTCGGGTGTGAAGCATTCACTTCCTAAGAACGATCAGCATGTACGAATTATTAAAAACGGATCTTGGAGACCCAGTGAAAGAAGTTTACATTATTCTATTGCGGAAGCCATTGACGTTTGCCAAACAGAGTTAGATCGAAACGGGTTAAGTAAAGTTGATAAAGTGTTTTCTGCATTGGAAACTGCTATCCAACCCAATTTATTTTTTGAGGAGGAGATGACCAAGCAGTTCGCCAAAGATTATTTGAAATCGATGAGCGCCGTGCGAGGTGAAGTTTCTGAAGGGAGTTTAATTGTTCGCCGTGGACAAGTTGTCGATGCGGATATTTTTGAAAAATTGAGCTCGCTAAGAAAAGCATTTAAAGGGGAAGATGCGTTGGATTCCTCCTTGCCATGGCTATATCTTGGTTATCTTTTGTTAGTGATGTTAGCAATAACTATTCTTTTAACATTTCTTTGGATCTTGCGTCGCGATATTTTATTGGACAGTAGAAAAATTACACTGTTGTTTCTGTTGATTGTAGCAACAAGTGCTATTTATACATTGCTTCTTGCAAGTAATAAGATTAGTATGTTGCTGGTTCCTCTTTGTATTTTGCCTCTAGTCACTCGTGCATTTTTCGATACACGCACCGCGCTATTTGTTCACGTACTCTCCATGTTAATTCTTGGAACCATTGCTCCTAGCGGATTCGATTTTGTGTTTATGCAGATTATTGCAGGAATGGTTTCTATTTTTAGTATTGTGAATATGAGAAAGCGTTCACAGTTATTTATTGCTGTTACTTTAATTTTTGCAAGTTATTTTGTTTCTTATATCGGACTTTCACTTCTAAATGAAGGAACAATTTTGGAGTTGAATCCCATGCATATTGCTTGGTTAATGGGTAATTGTTTGTTGACTTTGTTGAGTTATCCATTGATCTTCTTCATCGAGAAAACGTTCAGAGTTACTTCCGATTTTACTTTGATGGAGTTAACTGATTTTAATAGCGAACTGCTTCGCGATTTAAGTACAAAAGCTCCTGGAACATTTCAGCATTCATTGCAAGTTGCCAATCTTGCAGAATCTGCAATTTATAAAATAGGAGGGAACTCATTGCTGGTTCGTGTAGGAGCATTGTATCATGATATTGGCAAAATGGATATGCCGATGTACTTTATCGAAAATCAAAGTACGCAAATGAATCCACACGATGAGCTTTCGTTTGATGAGAGTGCTTCTATTATTATCAGTCATGTGATAAAAGGAATTGAGAAAGCTCGTAAATTTAATTTGCCAGATGTGATCATCGATTTTATTCGAACCCATCATGGAAATATGTTGGTGCAGTATTTTTATGTTAACTATGTCAAAAGTTTTCCAGATCAAATTCCCAATGAAGATGATTTTCGATACCCCGGTCCACGACCATTTTCTAAAGAAACCGCTGTGTTAATGATGGCCGATTCGGTAGAAGCAGCAGCTCATAGTTTAACCGTGCATGATCAAGATTCAATTGATGAGATCGTCGAGAAAATCATCAATAAACAAATTGATTCCGGACAGTTCGAAAATTGTGATATCACCTTTAGAGATATTACCAATATTAAAAAAATATTTAAGAAAATGCTGACGAGTATTTATCATATTCGTGTGGCTTATCCGACCTAGATCAAAAACTTAACCGCAGCGTTCGCAGCTGGATCGCAGCGGTCGCAGCGTTTAAATGTTGGCTTTATGAAGGCATAGCGCAGCCTTTTTTACCAATAGGAATCGCATTACCTAAAATCATAATTCATAAAATGCATGTTTTGACCTATTTAATTTTTGTATTAAGAGGGTTTGGGCAAGTCGGGTGTATTACCTTTGTGGGAGTTTATGGCTGATATTATTCGTTTATTATCTGATACCGTTGCCAACCAAATTGCAGCGGGTGAAGTGATCCAACGCCCCTCTTCTGCAGTAAAGGAATTATTGGAGAATGCAGTGGATGCAGGAGCTTCTCGTGTGCAATTGGTTTTGTTGGATGCGGGAAAAACATTGATTCAAGTAATTGATAATGGCAATGGGATGAGCGAAGCCGATGCACGTATGTGTTTCGATCGACATGCTACTTCCAAATTGCGGAATATTGATGATTTGTATACGTTGTTTACAATGGGCTTTAGAGGAGAAGCCTTAGCGTCCATTGCATCGGTTGCTCAAGTGGAGTTGAAGTCGAGGCGTCGCGAGCAAGAGGTAGGTACCCGCGTATTAATGGATGGCGGAAATTTTGTTTCGCAAGATGCATTCGCTTACCAAGAAGGAACATCGATCTCTGTTAAGAATTTGTTTTATAACGTACCCGCACGTCGCAATTTTCTAAAATCAAATCAAGTAGAAACCCGACATATTCAAGAAGAATTTATTCGTATTGCGCTCTCAAATCCGCATGTACATTTTTCTTTGCACCATAACGAAGCTCAGGTTTTTGATTTGAGAGAAGGGAATTATAGTCAACGTATTTCGGCATTGTTCGGAAATAATTATAAGGAACGTTTAGTACCTGTAGAGGAAGAAACAAGCATTGTAAATATCAGAGGATATATTGGAAAACCCGAGTTCGCTCGTAAAAATAGAGGGGAACAATACTTTTTTGTGAATAGCCGATTCATCAAAGACAGCTATTTACATCATGCCGTTTCCGCTGCTTTCGAATCACTCATTCCGAGAGACGCCTATCCTTCGTATTGGTTGAATTTAGATATTGATCCTGCTTTAATTGATGTGAATATCCATCCGACTAAAACAGAAATTAAATTCCAACACGACAAGGATGTATATGCTATTTTAAGAGCGGCTGTGAAGAGAGCGTTGGGTAAGTACAGTGTAGCTC
This sequence comes from Bacteroidota bacterium, assembly GCA_031411335.1. Taxonomy (GTDB): domain Bacteria; phylum Bacteroidota; class Bacteroidia; order AKYH767-A; family OLB10; genus JAJTFW01. Next base: position 890 of record JANOAX010000021.1, on the reverse strand, counting down.
CTTCGCTCGATTTTGATAAAGAACCCGCCTTCGATTTACCATTGTCGAAGTTGGGCGATACTCCCATTCAACCTCAAGTTAAATTTGATCCCAATTATAATCCTTTCCGCATTGAACGAGAAAAATCTTCTTCTTCTTTTTCAAGCGGTTGGCCTCACCAAATGCATTCTTTTCGAACTGCAAGCCCATCTTCTACAGATGTGAAAGCATGGTTGGAGAATCATCGCGAAGTGGCTGCTCAGCAAGTGTTGATGCATGAGAAAATTGAAGATAGTCCGATCGTGGAGTTGTTAAATGTTTTTGAATCGCTGGATGATTTTCGTTTTGTGCAAGTATCTCCAAAGTCGGCCATTGCTGCATTTAGTCGTGGATTGGTATTGTATGATATTTCTGCAGCTCGAGAAAGAATCGTTTACGAGCGTTATTTAAATGCATTTTCTCGTCAGCAACTAAATACACAACAGCAATTGTTTCCACCTCAAATTGTATTGACTCCCAACGATTTTTTGTTGATTCGAGAGTTGATGGAAGAGCTACGAAAAATTGGTTTTGATATTTCGGAGTTTGGACAAAATACAATCGTGTTGCAAGGTGTTCCTTCCGGATTGGATCCCGGATCAGAAGAAAGAACGCTTCAATTGTTGTTGGAAAATTATCGATTGAATAAAGATAAACTTCAACTCACCATGCACGAGAACCTGGCACGCTCTATGGCTAAAAGTATAATTGCAAGAGAGCAAAGTTCGTATTCGTCGCGTGAACTCCGACAACTAGCCATCGATTTATTACATTGCGATCAACCCTTTTACGGTGTGAATGGACAATCTGTATTGCGTGTTCTTCGTTCTGATGAAATTGCAGAACTTATTCAAAATAAATCTTAAATAAAG
>JANOAX010000020.1:0-13474 GCA_031411335.1 Bacteroidota bacterium | reverse complement strand
TACCGGACCTTGCCATGCAGAAGAAGTTGCGCTCGAAAAATTGAGTTATTTAACAGTAGCTTGTCCCGATATCTCTACCACTTCCACCATGGCGAATCTACTAACGTGTAGGTATATACGAACCATTGTTTCAGACGATATTTTTGGAACAGAATACGCAGCTGTATTGAAAAATATTATGGCGATTGCCAGTGGAATTTGTCATGGACTTGGCTATGGCGATAATTTCCAAGCTGTATTAATTTCTAATGCTATACGCGAAATAAAAAGATTTGTTGATGCCGTTCATCCCATCAAAAGAGATATTAATGATAGTGCGTACCTAGGTGATCTATTAGTTACTTCCTATTCTCAATTTAGTCGCAATCGCACATTCGGTTCAATGATTGGAAAAGGATATTCTGTTAAAAGTGCACAACTCGAAATGAATATGATTGCAGAAGGATATTATGCCATCGCATGTATTCATTCCATTAATCAAAAAACTGCCGTTGATTTACCCATTTGCAATGCAGTTTACAACATCATACATGAAAAAAAATCGGCCAAAGAAGAGATGAAATTGCTGAGTGAGAAGCTGACTTAATCAGATTCTTATTTCCTTTCAGTGGTTTACACTTGGATGAAAGGAGATTTTAGTTGGATTTTTCTGAGGCTATAGACTGTTAAAAAACTATTTTAGCTCCAATTCGTTCCTTTTCTAATATATATTTTTTCTATTTATATTTTCCTTGATCCTCCTTATCGATGAGTCCTTTTTAAATTACAATTCCTTTAGAGTTGACAATTCGGACTTAAAAAATACCATTTTTAACAACTTCAATTTGCAGAAAAAAATTAGATTAATTTTAACGCAAGTGATATTAATTAATTAGTAATCAATAATATATATCTAATTAGATGAGGCGATTAAATTATGTGCGTCAGAAAATCAACTCTTTTACTAGTCTTTAGACTTATAATTATCTCACCCTTTCAAAAGCAGATTATTCTTTAAGAAAAATTAGTTTCCCATTAGCTTAGCTTCAAGTTGAATTGATTTGCCCGTTTGTTTGATATTTTCACCCATAAATTTATAAGATTGGCAATAAATAATTGGAGTAAAATCAATATATTTACGGTTGTAGAACATAGTGTCACCAAAACAATCTTATGAGAATGTGTATAATTAATAATTTAATTATGCCGTCTTGCATTTATTATCAACCAAAATGATAAGGAATCTCCTTTATTTATTTATTTTATTTTTTCTTTCGATGGATTTATCGGCCCAAACTCATTTGATGGGCAATGGAAACATTAGTACTTGTGGTGGAACTTTTTATGATAGTGGTGGTAGTGGAGGAAACTATGCGAACAACGAAAATTTTACATTAACTATTTGTTCTTCTGTACCAGGAAATTGTGTTCGCTTAAATTTTACTTTTTTCGACTTAGAAAATATATTTGATGAAATGACTATTTATAATGGTCCAACTACAGCATCACCACTCGTTGGTGTTTTTACTGGAAATGTAAGTCCAGGATTGGTAACAGGAAGTTCAGGATGTTTAACCATTGTGTTTACTTCAGATCCTACCATCCGTTCTGCTGGCTGGGAAGCATTAGTTTCTTGTGTGATTTGTAGTACTCCTGGGTGTGCTACCGCATGTAACGGTGGTGCCTCTCCGTCAAATGATGCATGTTCAGGTGCAATTAATATGGGTGCGATTCCTGCTCCTGCTCCTTGTCCTGGTGGAATTGGCGCGCTTTCAAGTTTAAACACCACAAATCTTTGTGCAAACCCTGAATTCCCATATACGTCATTGCTAGGTTGTCAGCCTGCAGGAAATATGTCAACTCCTGCCGCTGATGTATGGTATCGATTTACAATTACAGGTCCAAGTTTAAACATCTCACTTTCTGGAGGGCTCATTACTCCCAACATTGGATTATATGAAGGAAATACTTGTGCTGGTTTAATTCCGAGAGGATGTGCAATTGGTGCAGCTGGAAATCTTAATGCAACTTTCACCGGACTTGCCGCGGGATCCTATTATTTACAAGTGAGCGGAGGTAATGTTGCTGATCAATGTAACTTTAATCTTACTCTTCAAAATAATTATGACTGTGCAGGATGTGTTATTCAAAGTAATTTTACTGCTATTCCTCCTCCGGTAAATGGAATGTATCCCGCAGGACAAACCGTCAATTTTTGTTATACTATTTCAGATTACAATCAAACTTCGGCTAACTGGTTACATGGTATTGTTCCAACTCTAGGACCAGGATGGGACATGAGTACTTTCACACCTGTATCTGCAACCAATTGTTCTGGTGCTGGAACATGGAATTGGTATAATACCAATGTAACTAGCTCGGCTACAGGTAACGTTACTGGCCCTGGTTTTTATTATGAATCGAATTTAGGAAATGCTGGAGGAGTTGCTGATGGGAATCCAGGAAATAATTTTGGTGATAATAATGGCGCTGGTATTTGCGATTGGACATTTTGTTTTTCTGTTCAAACAATTCCAATCGGAGCTTGTGTTCCCGGAACAAGTCTAAATATTAACATCGATACTTACGCTGATGGAGAAAGTGGATCTTGGACATCTGTCGCGTGTACTCAAGATCCAGTTACTAATTTTTTTGCCACTCTAAATTGTTGTCAAGCGCCTACTGTTGTTACGACGAATCCACTGTGTTCAGGTCAAAATACAGGAACCGCTGTAGCTACAGGAATGGGAGCAAGTCCATGGGATTATATTTGGACAAATAGCGCAGGTACTGTATTGTTAACGCAAAACAATATTGCCGGCACAAGTACCTTGAATAGTTTAGCTCCTGGAAGTTATACGGTAAGTGTAACAGATAATAATGGCTGTACAGCAGGCGCTGCTTTTACAATTACTGCTGCACCTGCTTTTTCAGCAGTCATGAATACAACAAATCTCACTTGTAACAACAGCAACAATGGTACGGCTAGTTTAGTGATTAGCGGTGGCGCTCCAGGTTACACTTATACATGGTCTCCTTCCGGAACTGGAGCAAGTCCAATCGCTCTTGCTGCGAATAATTATACAGTTACTATTACGGATGCGAATGGGTGTACAACCATTGCCAATGGAACTATTACACAACCTGCAATTATAGTTGCTTCCACTGTTACAAAAACAAATGTTACTTGCAACGGAGGACAAAATGGAAGCATCACTGTTTCTACTGCTGGTGGAACTCCTGGTTATAACTATTCTTGGTCGAACGGGACAGCAGGGTCTACAATTTCTTCGTTAGCTGCAGGAGCATACACTGTAACGGTGACGGATAGCCGCGGTTGCACTGGATTTATGACAGTAGGAATAACACAGCCAACACTTATTGTTTTAGCTATGTCATCTACCCCAGCAAGTTGCGGAAACAATAATGGAACTGCTTCGGTTGCTGCCATCGGTGGCTCACCAACATATACTTATGCATGGTCTCCCTCAGGAGGGGTTGCCTCTTTTGCTTCTGGATTAGGAGCAGGAGGTTATAATGTAACCGTAACAGATAACGTTGGATGTACCATGTTAGGAAACGTTGTGGTAGCTAACTCAAGTGGGCCAACTGCCACCATAGCTTCCAGTGTAAATGTAACTTGCTTCGGAGGCAACAATGGAAGTGCTACTGCTAATGTCGTAGGAGGTGTTGCACCTATCGTTTACAACTGGACACCAAGTGGTGGTGCAGGCGTTTCTGCTTCTGGATTAGTAGCTGGAAATTATACAGTAACTGCGACGGATGGAGCAGGATGTACTTCCGCTGCAAGTGTTGTGATTACATCACCGCTCCAACTTACAGCGGTAATTTCTAATTCGGTTCCTGTTACTTGTAGTTATGAAAACGACGGCGCATTAACTGTTCAAGCAAGTGGCGGAACTCCCGCATATAGTTATAATTGGAGTGGTGGATCCGTAAATGCTACAGATAATAATTTATTGCCTGGAACCTATACAGTAACCATTACCGATGTAAGTGGTTGTACAACATCAACCAGTGGAATAGTTACAGCTCCTACGTTATTACAAGTAAATATTTCTTCTAATACACCTGTAAGTTGTAATTTAGGTAACGATGGTTCTACCACCGTTGCAGCAGTTGGCGGCACTGCTGGATACACTTATCTGTGGTCGAACGGATCAGTAGGAGCTACTAATAGTGGCTTATCTGCAGGAACATATACAGTGACTGCTACCGATGTGAACGGCTGCATTGCAATACAATCAGTTGTTATTGCTCAATCAACAGCACTCAATGTTGTTACATCTTCAACAGGTACAACATGTGGAAGTGCCAATGGAACAACTTCTGTAATCGTGAATGGTGGTACTCCTGGTTATACTTATAGCTGGAGTCCTAGTGGTGGCACAAACAGTTCCGCAAGCGGATTGAATGCAGGAAACTACTCTGTTTTAGTAACAGATGCCAATGGATGTACCACTATTGGAAACGTAAGTGTACCCAGTGCAAATGGACCTGTATTAAATGTTTTAAGCAGTAATAATATTACCTGTCCCGGAGGAAACGATGGAGATATTAGTATTAACGTAGCAGGTGGTGCAATTCCTTATACTTATGTATGGTCAAATGGAGGTGTAGGAAATTCTATCAATTTATTATCTGCTGGAATATACACATTGACAGTTACTGATAATAACAATTGTAGTTCATCCATCATTGTAAATTTAATAGAGCCAACTGGATTTACTTTTGTCGATGTTTCTACCACCGCGCATTGCGGACAAGCAGATGGAGATTTAACAATTACTGCAAGTGGTGGAACTTTACCTTATACTTATTCTTGGTCGAATGGTGCCTCTGGAAGCAATCAAATCATCAACGTATTGAGTGGAACGTATACAGTTACCGTTAGTGATCTAAATGGATGCACTGCTACTTCAAGTGGTGTAATTGCCGATACTCCTGCTCCGAACATTACTTTAAATAATAGTTTCGATGCCTCTTGCTTTGGAGGTGCAGATGGGCGCATTCGTGTAAATGTAATAGGCGGTGTTCCCCCTTATAATTTACTTTGGTCGAATGGGGCTATAGGAGTGTTGAATAGCAATATTGCAGCAGGAACCTATACTGTTACTGTTACAGATGCGGTGGGATGCACTGCTATTTTTCAATCGAGTATCACAGAACCATCTGCTATTAATTTAATTCCAAGCAGCACTTTGGCAACGTGCGGAAGTGCTAATGGAAGTGCTTCTGTAGTTGCAGGCGGAGGAACAGGAGGTTATGCTTATGCATGGTCGCCCATAGGCGGAAATGGAGCTGCAGCCGCAAATTTAGGTGCAGGTTCTTATACTGTTGTTGTTACCGATGCAAATGGATGCACTGAACAAATGAATGTGAATGTAGGTAGTTCTAATGGACCATCTGCTGTTGTGCTTTTGCAAACAGATGTAAGTTGTAATGGTGGAAATGATGGCGCACTTACCATTTCAGTAAATGGCGGAGCAATTCCTTACGTGTATGCATGGTCGTCAAGTGGAAGTGGAACTTCTGGAGTTGGATTAACCGCTGGAATTTATTCGGTGACAGTTACAGATGCAAATGGATGTTCTTCGATGGTTTCAGCAACCATTAATGAACCCACTGCGCTGAGTACAGTTCCTAATTCGTACACATCCCATTGCGGACAAGGGGATGGAGGTGCTGATATTTTAGTAAACGGCGGTACTCCTACTTATGCCTATACATGGTCAACGGGTACATCTATAAATAATACTTTGAGTAATGTTCCTGCTGGTTCGTATACGGTTACCGTTAGTGATGCGAATGGTTGTACGTTTGCAACCACCATCAATATTCTCAATCAAGCAGGACCTGTTGTGAGTGTTGCGACTATTAATCATGTTACATGTAATAATGGAAACGATGGAAGCATCAGCGTCGGAATTATAGGTGGAAACAGTCCATTTAATTATGTTTGGTCGAACGGTGCCAGTTCCGCAGCGAATTCAAATTTAACTGCTGGAAATTATACAGTAACTATAACCGATGCTTTCGGATGTACATCAACGTTAGTAGCTAATATCACCGAACCTGCTATCATTCCTTTAGCCTTTGTGAATACGATTTCAACTTGCGGAAACAGTAACGGATCATCCGTTGTAACTCCCAATGGAGGTATTGCTCCATACAGCTATAACTGGAGCAGCGGTTCTGTGTCTTCCACAGCGAATGCACTTTCGGCAGGAGTATATACTGTGACCGTGACCGATGCACAAGGATGTTCCGTTTCAGATAATACCATCATCAACAGTGCCGGTGGACCTACCTTGTTATCCGGGGGACAAACTGATGTGAGTTGTGCAGGTGGAGCAGATGGAACTGCTTCCGTTTTAGTTACAGCGGGCAATGGTCCATTTACTTTTGATTGGCTTCCTTCGGGAGGAATTACAGCTACTGCTACTGGATTGTCTGCCGGAAATTATAAAGTGAGTGTGACTGATGTTAACGGTTGTAGCACGACTTTAAATTATAATATCTTAGAACCACTTCCATTGGTTGTAAATAATTTAACAACTTCTGTTACTTGTAACGGAGGCAATGATGGAACTGCTAATATCGATGCTCAAGATGGAACAGCGCCTTATGTTTATGACTGGAGTCCGGGCGGAATATTAACTTCTAACCGAATTAATTTAACAGCAGGAAATTATAATGTAACAGTTACGGATGCAAATGGATGTACTCAACAAACGTTAGCAATCGTTACAGAACCGCTCGCTATTACTGGAACTCCTTCTAATGTAGATGCTGATTGTTTTGGTGGTAATACCGGAAGTGCTTCTATTGTGGCAGGTGGCGGAATCTCACCCTATACTTTCCTTTGGAATACTGGAGCTTCCACATCACAGATTACAAATTTAACTGCAGGATCTTATACGGTTACTATTTTCGATAATAATGGATGTCTATCTCCAACTACAATTGTTGTTGGAGAAGCCTCTTCTATTATTGTAAATATGGTGGTAACTGATGCAAGCTGTGGAAATGCCAACGGTACTGCACAAGTAAATGCAAACGGAGGTACAGGTGCTTTCGGATTTCAATGGTCGACTGGAGCAGCAACAACTTCTATTAATGGATTAACTGCGGGGGCCTATACTGTTATAGCTACCGATGCAAATGGATGTACCGCTACAACAATAGCTGCTGTTGCTAATTTGGGTGGACCTGCATTGAGCCTTCTTTCTACAAATGATATTTCATGTAATGGTGGTGCTGATGGAAATGCGGAAGTAACTGTAACTTCTGGTAATGGTCCATACACGTATTCTTGGATTCCATCAGGCGGAAATGCAGCAATGGCAACAGGACTTTTAGCTGGGGCATATGCGGTAAATGTGACGGATGCCAATGGATGCATCACAAGTATAAATGTAAATCTAACTGAACCTACTGTCATTCAACTTGCGTTATCCGTTACACCTGAAACTTGCGGAAATGGAAATGGAACAAGTACCGTTCTTGCCAATGGCGGAACAGGAGCTTATAGCTATGTTTGGTCCAATGGAGATGTTACTGCAAATGCTTCTTCACTCTCTGCTGGAAATTATACAGTAACAGTAACCGACAATAACGGATGTACTGAACAAGGAATTATTTTAATAACTACACCTGCTACATTAACAACAAACGGAAATTCGACTCCCGCTACTTGCTTTAACGGAAACAATGGTAGCGCATCGGTAAATACGAACGGAGGAACTGCTCCTTTTAATTATGTATGGAGTAACGGTGCAGTTACAGCAACAGCCAACGGTTTAACTTCAAGTACGTATACGGTAACCGTTAGTGATGTGAATGGCTGTACAGCAATTGAAGTGATTAATGTAGGTCAAGCTGCAGTTATCAATTTAGTAACGAATACTACTCCTGCTACATGCGGCGCATCTAACGGTGACGCGGCAGTAGTTGGCAATGGAGGAACGGGAGTTTTAACTTATGCATGGTCGACAGGACAAGCAGGAACTAGTATTAATACACTTGCAGCTGGAACTTATACAGTAACCGCTACCGATGCGAATGGATGTACGATAAGTACAAATGCAGCCGTTGCAAATTTAGGCGGACCTACTGTTGCTATTTTAAACACGAATGATGTAAGTTGTTTTGCAGGAAATAATGGAAATGCAGAAGTCGTAACGAATGCAGGAAATGGTCCATTCACTTATCAATGGATTCCATCAGGAGGAAATACCACACAAGCCACAGGACTTGTTGCCGGAAATTATACAGCCATTGTCACCGATGTGAATGGATGTGTAACGAATACTCCGATTCAGATTAATGAACCGACTGCATTGCAATTGCAATTAAATACACAACAAGCTACATGCGGACTGGCAAACGGAACCGCCACAGCAGTGGTTGCAGGAGGAACCGGCGGCTATAATTATAATTGGTCAAATGGGGCTTCGGGTTCCAATGCGATTAACTCTTTGATGAGTGGAAATTATTCTGTAACCATCACAGATGCGAATGGATGTACCATCTCTAATTCAACAAGCATTAGTAATGCAGGTGGCGCTACTTTAGCGGTGACCAATGTTACTCCAACTTCTTGTAATGGATATTCAAATGGAAGTGCAAGTATCATTATTGTAGGCGGTAATGGTCCTTTCAATTACAACTGGTTGCCTTCAGGAGGAAATTCATCATCAGCAACTGGATTAGCTGCTGGGAATTATACTTTATCGGTGACCGATGTGAATGGTTGTGTGACACAACAAGTAGTTGTTATTTTAGAACCGACGCCACTGGCAAGTATTCCTAGTATAACACCTACACAATGTAACGCTTCTAACGGTAGCGCACAGGTGCAAATATCTGGAGGTACGGGTGCATACATATACAATTGGAATAATGGACAAAATACAAATACGGCAACTGGTCTTACTACTGGTAATTATACAGTAACCGTAAGTGATGCGAATGGCTGCACACTTTCTTCGACCTTAGTCGTGAATGGACTTCCTGGCCCAAGCATCGATAACGTTTCTACATCTAACGCATTATGTTTTGGAGAAGCTAACGGTAGCGCGCAGGTGCAAGTGAGTAGTGGAAGTGCTCCATACATTTATGCTTGGTCCAATGGTAGCAATACTCCTACTGCAAATGGATTAAACGCCGGAAACTATGCAGTGACAGTCACGGATAATTTTGGATGTACGGATGCGGATGTATTCACCATTCAAGAACCGCAAGTGCTTAGTGCAACTACACTACCTCTTCAAATGGTAAGTTGTTTTGGAGGAAACGATGGAAGTGCAAACACAAATGCTGTAGGCGGAACAAGTCCATATGCATACACTTGGTCGACCGGTGCGAATACACTTTTAGCGAATAATTTAATTGCCGGAACGTATAGCGTTATCATCACCGACCAAAACGGTTGTACTGAAGTGCAAAGTACCACCATTACTGAGCCTACTCTTTTAGGATTAAATCAAAATTCAACGACTATGGTTTCTTGCTTCGGCGGATCTAATGGAGCTGTACAGTATGCTGCGAATGGCGGAACATCACCATATCAATATTTATGGTCGAACGGAATTACTACATCAAACAATATAAATTTAACAGCAGGAAATTATACCATTGTATTGACAGATGCGAATGGATGTATCACTTCTAGCTCTGTAAATATTACACAACCTATATTACTCGCATTTAATCCATCAGTTATTACGGATGTTAATTGCTTCAATGGAAACGACGGACAATCAACTGTTAGTTCTAACGGTGGTGTACCTCCGTACTCTTACCAATGGTCGAATGGAGGTGTGAATGCAACGCTCCAAAATTTAATTGCCGCAAATTATTCGGTTACGGTTACAGATGCGAATGGATGTACTTCGAATCAAACGATTCAAGTAATGCAGCCCACTGCTATTGCCATCCAACCTACTGTAAATGGAATTCCTTGTTTTGGAATGAGTAATGCTTCCATCATCATCGCCACCAGTGGTGGTGTTGGACCTTATACTTATTCTTGGAGCAATGGTTCTGTTTCAAATGTGATTTCAACAATTCCTCAGGGCATTTACACGGTACAAATTTTGGATGCGCATTTATGTCCTTTCGATACTACGTTTACAATTATTGAGCCTACTGCATTACAAGCCAGCGTAAATTATCCTGACACGATTTGCATTGGTCAATCTACGAGCTTAATTGCTACGGTGAGTGGCGGAACGGCAGGCTACAACTATTTATGGAACACAAACAATACGGCAAGTAACATCATTGTAAATCCAAGTGTAAATAATTTATATTCTGTTTTAGTAACTGATGCGAATGGATGTACTGAAACAGTTTCTAATATTCCGGTATTAGTATTTCCTGCTCTTTCCATTAACATGACCGTTACTGAAGATTCCATTTGCGAAGGAGAAAGTATTGCATTGGCTGCCATCGCTGCGGGTGGTAACGGTGGTCCCTATACGTATACTTGGAATGCTATTGGAACCAATGTTAACGGATTTAATTCAAGTCCTGATTCTACTTTTATTTATGCAGTGAGTTTAAGTGATGGTTGCACGGTTTTAGAACCTTCTACACAACAATTGGTTATTGTTCATCCATTACCTATTGTAAATTTCACACCCATTGATCAGAAAGGATGTAATCCGGTAACGGTAAATTTTGCTTCAACAAGTATCACTACAAACGGTGCTACCTATGCATGGAATTTTGGAGATGGCAATGATGGTAACGGAAAAAATATTTCGCATACCTATACAGAAGACGGCATCTACGATGTGAGTTTATTGGTGACAGATATTTATGGCTGCGAAAGTCAATTAACACAGAATAATATTATTACGGTTTGGCCATTACCAACCGCATTCTATACAAGCGAACCACAAGAGGTAAGTATATTACATCCTACTGTACAATTCTTAAATGGCAGTAATGGAGCAGTAACGTCGCATTGGGATTTTGGTGATAATACAGTGACCACAAATGGCTGGTCGCCTGAACATACTTATGGAGATACAGGTCGTTATGTAGTTGAATTAATCGTCATCAGCAATGAAGGTTGTGTAGATACATTCTACAACGAAATCATTGTAAGAGGTGAAACTACTTTCTATGTACCCAATGCTTTTAGTCCAAACAACGACGGGTACAATGAATTCTTTACAGGCTACGGCATCGGCATTACGAACGCTAATTTTAAAGTTTTTGATCGCTGGGGTAAGTTGATGTTTGAGTCAAATGACTTAAGCAAAGGTTGGGATGGCACCTATCAAAATAGTGGTGATGCTTGTGCGGACGGCGTGTACATTTATTTATTCAAAGTGTACAACGGACAGCCGGCACCGTTAGAATTTACAGGGAAAGTTTCGTTGGTACGTTAATTTTTTTTACGCAGAGATTTATTGGTGAATAATAATTGTAGAACGCTATAAGAAATGAGCTGCTGGCCTCTAGCCCTGCAGTGCTTCACTTCGTTTCGACAGCAGGGTAAACTTATTGCTGCTGGCTACTCGAATAATTTATCAATACCACAAATTAATTTTAGCAAATTCTCTTCAATGATTTTATTATCGACGCTTAACATATTTTGGTTTATTTCATGAACCCCAGCGGGGTTCCACCTTATTAGCGAAGCGAAAAAACAATTACAACCCCAACCCCAGCGGGGTTGAACAGCGGCGTTGAGCATCGGCGTTTGTTTTCGCGCTGTTGTGTGACGGCCTCTGGGGTCAGGATAAAAAATAATGCATTCCGTTTTCTATTAAGGTTTGACCCCTCTGGGCATACGCGTCAACTTAAGAAAAAATGAAGTCATTAGTTTTCATTTTTTCAAAGCTTTTGAGTCTGCCTTATTCTGAATTTCTGTTTTATTTTTCCTTGGAGGCATTGATTTTATTCGTTGTAGAATAAATGTATTCTTGTCTTCAATAATCCATTCCATTTCTTCTCCTTTATCTAATTTGCTTGCTTCAGCTACAGCTGCAGGGAAATTAATGTAGAATGATTTTGTTGTGCCCCTATCTACTTTTTGAATTTTTACTTTATACCCCATTTGTCAAATTTATTTGTGTAAAGATATTGTATTATATATAATAGTATATATACTATTATATATAAATAAAAATATATTTTTGGTCCATGCACAAAAAATTCAAACTTCTTCAGGGTCTTGGGTTCACTGAAAACTATTTAAACAAGGTAGCAAATGAAACCGGGTTTATTAAAAGATTTAGAAAGCTTAATGGGCTGGACTATCTATCAATACTGATTTCTAGCGTAGCCAAAGAAGTAGTAAGTTACAATACAATGGCAAGCAGTTTTTCTAATGATTTGAATAAATCTGTTTTTAGACAAGCCTTACACAAAGCCTTGCGCAAAGACGAATTTATTGTCTTTATAGATCGAATTTTTAATGAGTTATTACAAACCAAACTGGAGATTGCCAGTAATGAACTTAAACATAGATTTAAGCGAATCATCATTCAGGATAGCACAATAGTAAAAGTGCACAGAAGTCTATTTCAATATTTTTCTGGAGTGAAAAATCAGGCTGGACAGGTTGCAAATGCGCGCATTCAGCTAGCTCTTGATATTAAGTCTAATGTTTTTAGTCTTTTTTCGATTGACTCGTATTCTATAAACGACCTATTGGCTGCACCTAAACTATCCATCTACTATGGCGATCTTGTTATTAGAGACAGGGGCTATTGCTGTTTATCAGAGATAAAAAGAATATTGAACTGTGGGGCCGATTTTATTTACAGGTATTATCATGGATTTAGATATTATGATGTGGAGACAGGTCAGGCGCTTGATATTTACAAATTATTAAAAAATAAAAGCAGGATGAAAGTAAAAGTACGTGTAGGAGGAGCCGATGGTCCAATTGTAACAATGGTTGCCCTAAAAGTGTCTGACGAGATTGCAAACAAAAGAAGGAGTCAATTAAAAAAGAGTGCTAAACATACGCCAAGTAAAAAATTGTTGCAATTGCACTCATGGTCAATATTCTTTACATCCATTGAGGATGAAACCTTAAAATACGAGGAAATTTATGCATTATATGCATTAAGATGGCGTATTGAAATTATTTTCAAATCAATGAAAAGCTATCTCAATTTAGACAAAATGCACAAGGTTCCTAAACATCAACTAACTTTTATTTTCGTAGGTAAAATGATACTGCTACTAATAATTACTCAATTTATTTATGCTCGAATTGTTGAAGAAATTTATCTCCGGACTCAGAAAATAATAAGTCTTCTAAAATTAGTCAGATATTTAAAAGACAATACTATAATAATTATTGATCTAATAAAATCAAATCCACAAAAGAACATTGGGCATAATCTATTTGAAATAGTTACCAAATACTGTTTATATGACCAAAGAAATGATCGAACTAACTATGAACAAGAATTGGACATTATCTTTTAAGTTGACGCGTATG
>JANOAX010000019.1:0-2273 GCA_031411335.1 Bacteroidota bacterium | reverse complement strand
ATGATGGAATTCACTTTTGGTCCATGGGGAAAACCGGGAGTTGATCCCTTATTTGGATTAGGATTTAAATCGGTGAACATCGGCAATGCACGCATCTCTGGTTTTGAAATTAACTTAGCGGGAGAAGGGAAAATAGGTAGTGTAAGTCAAACTATATTGGCAGGATATACTTGGATTGATCCTATTCAAACCGATTTTTTAGCATCACGTGATACCGCAAGAAATTCATCCACTGAGAATATATTAAAATACAGATTTAGAAACTTATTCAAATTTGATAGTGAAACAAGCTACAAAAAACTTAGCATTGGTATCAGTGGACGCTACTATACCAATATTGAAAACATTGATGCTGCATTTGAAGGAACCATTCCCGGTGTAAAAACTTATCGTGAACAGCAACCCAAAGACAATTGGATTTTTGATGCACGCATAGGTTGGCAAATCATTAAAATTTTACGTTGCAATTTCATTGTCAAAAATGTATTGAACGAAGAATTCATGACACGCCCCGCCGACTTACAAGCACCTAGAACTTATTCCATTTCATTAAACATGAGAATAGGATAATAGCAAATGAAGTTAAAAGGATTTAAAATTATTGCAGCTTGGTTACCAGTATCTGGAATGGCTCTATTTCCATTTATACTTTTAAAGCAAAAAGATTTTTCACTTTCATCTACGTTGATTAACCATGAACGCATCCATCTGCAACAACAACTTGAACTATTGATTCTTCCTTTTTATATTTGGTATCTTTCGGAATACCTCTATTTTCGGATGAAAGGAAAGAATCATCAGCAAGCATATCGTTCTATCACCTTCGAAAAAGAAGCTTATCAAAATGAGAATGATATGAATTATTTGAAAATCAGAAAACAATGGGCCTACCTTCGTTCATCCTAATTTTCATCTGATTGTCCATCCTTTTCGAATAAATCCCTACCACTTACAAATAGTCCTATATTTGTGCTTATGAACTCCACACCAGTCATTGTTGTAAAGAACTTAAAAAAAAGTTACGAAAAATTTGAAGCCGTAAAAGGGGTGAGTTTTGAAGTTTATGATAAAGAAATTTTTGGACTATTAGGTCCAAACGGTGCTGGCAAGACCACCACATTAGAAATTATTGAAACATTACGCGAAAAAACTTCGGGTGAAGTTACAGTAGCTGGATTCAGTATTGATCAACATCCCAATGAAATTAAAAAAATAATTGGAGTGCAGTTGCAAGCTGCAGGCTATTATCCCAGTTTAACTTTAACTGAGCTCATTGAATTGTTTGCTGGTTTGTATAATGCAGAAGTTGATCCCATGAAAATGTTAAAGCAAGTGGGCCTTGAAGACAAATACAAAGCGAAATTCAAAGAGTTGAGTGGCGGACAAAAACAGAGATTTAGTATTGCAACTACTTTAATCAATCAACCTAAAATTGTTTTTTTAGATGAGCCAACCACGGGGTTAGATCCACAAGCCCGAAGAAATTTGTGGGATTTAATTCGAAAAATCAGAGACAACGGAACTACAGTTGTCATCACCACGCACTATATGGATGAAGCCGAACAGCTTTGTGATCGTGTTGCGGTGATGGAAGCCGGAAAAATTATTGCTTTGGATGCACCGGATGCGCTGATCGATCAATTGGTCGCGACAGGATTTGAAAGGAAGAAGGAAGTGAAGAAAGCAAATTTGGAAGATGTGTTTATTCATTTGACAGGACATGAGTGGAAAGAAGGTTAATTTGAAAATTTGAAAATGAACCAATTTGAAAATGCATTGAATAAATTAAAATAATAGAAGTATTAAATATAAAAAATTGAAAAAAAATTATTCACAATACAGAGCCATGATGGCTATTGCCCGGGCGAGTTTTAGGTCTATCATGAGAAGTCCATCGGCAGTGGTTTTTACGTTGTTGTTTCCGTTGATTTTTATTTTGGTATTTGGATTTATTAATGGTGGAGGAATTCGTTTAGATGTAGCTTTAGATGGAGAAAGTGATTTAAAAAATCCAGTGTTTGATAGCATTGCTAGTATGCAAGGAATTCATTTAATACCTGGATTAACAAAAGTAGAGATAGATCATAATTTACAGAAAGGAGATCTAGATGCCATCATCAACATACAAAAAAGGTTAACTGACAATACCATTTCGTATAACGTTGAAGTCACTACGAACATGGCATCGCGCGAGAAAGGAATCATCATTCGATCGATGTTAGAACACTTGGTAGACAAAGCAAATTTGCGAGCTGCTGCCATGGAAAAACCAA
>JANOAX010000018.1:0-9140 GCA_031411335.1 Bacteroidota bacterium | reverse complement strand
ATTTTGATGGATTTGCAAAAGTGAATCATTTATGTGAAGAGAAATTACCTGCAAATTGGTTTAGCTTCAGAAGTGATATCGATCCAAAAGGAGTTACTATTCCCATCAACGAACCTAAAAATGAGAATGGAGAAAAATTATCTTTGGCTATTTCTCATTCAAGTGATAGTACTGGATTTTACGCATCTTTCATTTCCCCCAAACAACGAAGCACGGATGTGGATTTGATTTCCGCAACGGGAGTGTTGAGTTATGATAATAAAGCTAAGGTTTACAAAGTCGCATCAGCAGAAAAAATTATATCACCTGATGCTCCAGGTAATATGGTGATGTTGAATGATGCAAATTGCATGGTGTATGGTGAAGGACGATTGAATCTTGCCTCTGCATTTGGACAATTTATCATGACCGTAATTGGAAATGTAAAAAACAACACCAATAATGACAGTACTCATTTTGATGTTTTAATCGGACTCGATTTCATGTTCAACAATGATGCATTAAAAAGCATGTCAGAACTCATCACCGGAAATCCAACACTCAAACCTACCGATGATACTCGAACCACATGGGTGCGAGGAATGAAAGAATTAGTGGGCATTGAAAAAGCGGATAAAATGATATCAGAGTACAGTTTATATGGTGCTCCTAAAAAAATACCGCAGGAACTGCAACAAACTATTTTCTTGTCGGATGTTAAAATGTATTGGGATATGCAAGCTCAGGCCTTTCGTTCCAGTGGACCCATCGGCATTGGATTTATTGGTAAGGATGCGATTAGTCGACAAGTAAAAGGATACTTTGAAATCCAAAGAAAGAGAGGAAATGATGTATTTAATCTTTACTTAGAATCGGATAATGCAAGTTGGTGGTACTTCAATTATTCGAGAGGAATCATGCAATCCATTTCATCCGATAACAAGTTTAACGATGCCATTAATAATTTGAAACCTGAAAAAAGAGTGGCAAGTGCGAAAGGAGATACCCCAACTTATGAATACATGTTGAGCACCGATCGTAAGAAAGCTGAGTTCATCAAGAAATTTCTTGGACAGTAAGGCTTCTAGTCGCGAAGCCTCGCGACTGGCTCCTAGCTGCTGGATTCAATATATTGATTTTTAATATATTAAGTTTTAATTGTTAGTAAAGCATTAAGACCTCAATCTCCTTCTTAACATTAAATTGATATATTTGAAGCCGTATGATCAGTTTTACAAATCTAAGTCTCGTATTGCTTGCTTATATGATGGGTTCTATTCCATCTGCTGTCTGGATTGGAAAGTTGTTATACGGTGTAGATGTTAGAGATTACGGAAGTGGAAATGCAGGCGCTACAAATACCTTTAGAGTACTTGGTAAAAGAGCAGGTTTACCTGTTTTAATTTTAGACATTTTAAAAGGCTTTGTTGCTGTTAAATTGGTTTGGCTGACTGTTAAATATTTACCCGATACACAACAATTTGTAAATTTAGAATTGAGTTTGGGTTTAGCGGCCTTAATTGGCCATATTTTCCCCGTGTTTGCTGGATTTAGAGGCGGAAAAGGAGTTGCCACCTTACTAGGAATTTTATGCGCTGTACATATTGGTGCAGCATTGATTTGCATTGCCGTATTTGTGGTCACCATTTTATTAACACATTATGTTTCATTAAGCTCTATGCTTTCCGCTTTAACTTTTCCAATTTCAATTATGTTCATCTACCATGAAACAATTCCAGGTTTAAACATTTTTGCCATGTTTGTTTGTGTTTTGGTTTTAATCACTCATCAAAAAAATATAGAAAGGCTTTTGAGCGGTGATGAAGGAAAAATTGCATTTCAAGGGGGAAGTAAACCCAATTAGTTTTTGTAAGATTTAAATCAATCAGCTTCTATTTATTTTTGCAATTAATTGATATCCATTTATTTGGAAATAGTTATTTTATTTTGATTTGTTTTTTACTTGAATGATTAATGATGAAATCAATCCAAATTAGGCCATGATTTCCCCTAAAATTGTAACCGCTGCTCTTCTAAAAGCGTATATAAGGAGCGAAAAAATTATAGCGGAAAATGAAAAATATATTTGTAGCCTTAACCTTGATGTTAACATCGGTTTGCATTTCAACGGAAGTTTCAATGGCGGGAGGACAATCCGAGCATTCTAGAGCGAAAACAGCCGAAAAATACTTTTTGGCAAAGCAGTATGAAAAAGCTTCACCGCTTTACGCACAGCTCGTGAGCAGTAATCCAAAGAATTATAAGTACAACTACTATTATGGTATTTGTCTTTTAATTGCAGGAAAGGATAAAAAAGAAGCTATTCCTTATTTGGAGATGGCCATTCAACATCCTAAAACACCTGAAGACGTTTATTATTATATGGGTCGTGCCATGCATTTCACCTATCGCTTTGATGAAGCGAATCAGTTGTTTGTTGAGTTCAATAAAATTATTGGTGTGAAGAATGCAGGTCGTTGGGGAACACCTCAGTTGATGGAGATGTGCAATAATGGAAAGCAATATTTAGATACCACTAAATTAGCAGCCATTACAGAGCGCGCAGAAGCTGCAGCTTATGATTTTTACAATAAATATGTCTTTAACAACCCAAATGGAAAGCTGTTAAGCATGCCCGATGAAATCATAAAATCAGCCAATGCTAGTAAGGACGAAGGACCTACTATCTTCTTAAGTGCAAATGGTCGCGTGATGTATTACAGTGCTTCAAATGATGAAACCGCGAGTCGTGATATATACCGTGTAGAAAAAGATTTAGACAGCAATTGGGGTAAACCAGAAGCTATAGATAAAATGGTGAATGGCTCACAAGATGAATTATTCCCAACTTGTAATAGTGATGGACGTATTTTATATTTCAGTTCTCGCGGACATAGTTCAACTGGTGGGTTTGATTTATTTAAAACTTACTACAATACGGTAACTAAAACTTGGACCAATCCCGAGAACATGGGAAGTCCTTATAATTCTCCTGATGACGATTTTTGTTTTGTTGCCTCTACACAAGAGCAAAAAGCATATTTCACGAGTCAAAGAGAAACGGCTCCTGGATTATTTACTGTTTATTCTATGCCCTATTCGAATACTGAAGAATTACCTGTAGCAATCAATGGAAAATTCAATTGTGTGGGTCAACCCGATTTAAAAGCAGTTCATTTAATCATTACGCGCAATGGAGATCAAACTATCGTAGCTGATTTAATGACGAATTCAAGTGATGGTACTTATGCTGTAGAATTACCTGGACCAGGCACCTACTCTTTCCGTGTTGAGGCAACAGGATTTCAACCCCATACAGAAGACATCCGTTTCGGTGAATTCAGCGACAATATTTATGTGCAAGATATTTTCTTAAGCAGAAGCGTAAGTGGTATGGAAGATATGGCAATTGCGAATCGTCGATTAACTGAATCAGGTTATGTGGATGAATCGTTGATGGCTGGCATTGATGACGACAATGATTTATCTACTACTGGTGTAAAATATACAGAAGCACAAATGGCCGCTATGAAAGCAAGTGGTTATACTCCCGAAATGATTGCTGAAGCAAAAGAAAATGCAAAAAATAAAAATGCATCTAATTCTCAAACTTCCATGACAAATATGATGGCCATGAATGATGCAAATATGTCTTCAGACATGACCGGATTAGTTTTTAAAGTTCAGATTGGCGCCTTTAGAAAACATACTCGTGAAATGGTTAAACAAAGATTGGAACGCAAAGCAGATAAAACCATGATGACAAGTTTCGATGATTTATCATGGTTGCGATTCTTTATGGGAGGTGAGATTTCCTATTCTTCTGCAAAAAATCTGAGAGATACGCTAAAACAAGCTGGTTTTGATGATGCGTTTATTGTTGCCTTCAAAAACAATAAACCCATGAAATTAAATGAGGCCATTCAACAAGTGGCTACATCGAACGAAAACGATTAACAATCAATATATTAGTACTGAAAAGCCTCGTGAAAACGAGGCTTTTTTTTTATTTATACAATAAGATTTTTACAAATAATGTTTACCCTATAGTGCATTCTCTTTACCTTTGAAACATTCAGATAAAACCATGAGCAACTATTCCCCCCAAGAACAAGAAGAGCTACTTCTGCAAGAGGAAGTCGTAAAAGAGAATCAAATTATTCTTTACAACGATGATGTAAATACTTTTGATTGGGTCATCGAAAGCCTCGTTTCTATTTGTAGTCATGACCGAGAACAAGCAGAACAATGTTCTGTAATTGTTCATTATAGCGGAAAGTGTTCCGTTAAAATAGGTGAATTTGATCGACTTCGTCCCCTATGTGAAGCTTTACAAGATCGAGGTTTGAGTGCTACCATTGAATAAATCTACCGTGAAAAAAAACAGTATCCAATTTGCAGGTTATGTTTTATTACTAGCCACTATTATTGCTTGTTCAAAAGTTCCTATTACAGGAAGAAAGCAAGTGAATCTCATTCCAGAAACAGAACTTATTTCGATGAGTTTAACGGAGTACGCCAGCTTTCTAAAAACGAATCCTCCTGCAGGAAACCATGATCAAAATACCATCATGGTAAAGCAAATTGGAAATAAAATTCAACAAGCGGTTACTAAATACATGTCTCAAAATAAATTGAGCAGTCGTTTGGCTGGATATAAATGGGAATTTAATTTGGTGAATGATCCCATGGTAAATGCATGGTGTATGCCTGGTGGAAAAGTTGTCGTTTATTCTGGACTTTTAGGAGTAACACAAAATGAAAATGCATTGGCCATTGTGATGGGTCATGAAATTGCACATGCCGTAGCTCGACATGGTAATGAGCGCATGAGTCAAGGATTAGTTACTCAGCTTGGAGGCGTTGCTTTAGGCGTTGCCCTTCAAAGTAAAAGTGCCGAAACGCAAGCATTATTTCAAACTGCATATGGTGTAGGCAGTACGGTAGCAGTGATGCTCCCCTACTCTCGTTTACATGAGACAGAAGCCGATAAGATGGGATTAATTTTCGCAGCCATGGCTGGTTATGATCCAAGAGAAGCGCCTAAATTTTGGCAACGAATGGCGGCAAAAGGAGGAGCAAAACCACCTGAAATATTGAGTACACACCCTAGTGATGCTACAAGAATCAGCGACTTGAATAAATTCATGCCTCAGGCCATGAAATATTACAAGCCTTAATTTTTGTATTTTTGGCCACTATCTAAACCCAAAAATGTCAATTATATTTATTTGTGTTCTCATCCTCTTCGGTGTTCTACTGATTACGGTAGAAATTCTTATCGTTCCAGGACTTATTGTTGGAATACTAGGTGGAATTTTCGTGATTATGGGCATAGGATGGACTTGGCAAGTGTATGGCTCCACTGCTGGGACAATAGTTGCCATAAGCGCGGTACTACTTACAGCACTGGCTATTTGGTCGGCATTACGCACTGGATTTTGGGACCGATTTAGTTTACAAGGTCAATTAAAAGGTCGAGTGAATGAAATTGATTTAGATACCATTAAAGAAGGCGATCATGGTGCTGCACTTTCCAGCATGCGCCCCATGGGAACCATTCGAGTGAACGGAAAAAGATTTGAGGCGAGCTCAGAAACCGGAATGATTCCAGTAAATTTTCCTATTATCGTAGTGCGGATTGAAGACAATAAAATCATTGTTCGCGCCGACGTTTAAACTAACATCTACTTCATAAATTCATAACTATGCAACTACCCTTTATACTACTCATCATAGCAGGAACTTTTATTTTCATACTCTTCTTCCTGTATTTCGTTCCTGTTAACTTATGGATCACTGCTGTATTTAGCAATGTTAAAATTAGCATCCTAAATTTAATTTTGATGCGATTACGTAAAGTTCCACCATCCATTGTAGTGAATGCCATGATCAACAGTACGAAGTCGGGGCTAAATATTACCACCAATGAAATCGAAACTCATTACCTAGCAGGAGGAAATGTAAACAACGTAATAAAGGCGCTAATCTCTGCTGACAAAGCCAACATTCCTTTAACATTCAAGATGGCTACGGCCATTGATTTAGCTGGTAGAGATGTGGCAGATGCTGTTCAGCTTTCTGTAAATCCACGCGTAATCGATACGCCTCCTGTTTCTGCTGTAGCTAAAAACGGGATTCAGTTAATTGTTCGTGCACGCGTAACCGTTAGAGCCAACATCAATCAGTTAGTGGGTGGTGCTGGCGAAGAAACCATTTTAGCTCGTGTGGGCGAAGGAATTGTAACCACCATTGGATCGGCTTTCGATCATAAAACCGTGTTGGAGAATCCTGATAAAATTTCAAAAACGGTATTAAGCAAAGGATTGGATGCAGGCACAGCGTTTGAAATTTTATCTATTGATATTGCAGACATTGACGTCAGTGAAAACATTGGTGCTAAACTACAAACTGAACAAGCTTCCGCCGATTTAAAAGTAGCACAAGCAAAAGCTGAAGAGCGTCGCGCCATGGCCGTTGCTTATGAACAGGAGATGCGAGCAAAAGCACAAGAAGCGAGGGCGAAAGTGATCGAAGCCGAAGCACAAATTCCATTAGCGATGGCCGAAGCATTTAGAGCGGGAAACTTGGGCATCATGGATTATTACAAACTCCAAAATGTGCAAGCTGATACGGCAATGAGAGAATCGATTGCTAAGCCGGGCAGTACAGGGAATGACAAGAAATAATATTAAAGTCAGAAACAAATACTTTTCCTATTCGTTTCTGACTTGAATTACTGAATTACAATTTTTGTGTGCGTATAAAAATCATCACTTGAAATCATCAAAAAATATACTCCTTTTGCAAACCCCTCTACAGAGATTGAAATTAAATCGGTAGAATTGAAGAACTCTTCGTTAAGAATCAATTTTCCACTAAGATCGAAGATTGAATATTTAACATTTTTTTGAACTGATTCCAAATCGAGGGTTAGAAAATTCGTAGTAGGATTTGGATAAATACTAAATGCAATTCCTTCATTTAAATTAACAAGTGATGTATTTACAGGATTCGAATATTTTGCAATAAATGCATCACGACTACTGGTAGGTGATAAAGTTGTCATAACTGGACTTGGATCAAAATCCATCGTGCTATTAAATAATCCCGATAAATATACATTCAAACTATCGCTCACTTCCATTGAAGTTGCCTGATCGAAATTTAATCCACCCATGGTAATACCCCAAGCGTAAATGCCATTTTCATCCATTTTTAAAACAAAGACATCGTCACTCCCTGCATTAGAAACATTTTGTGTGATGGTAGTATCTGGATTTAGATCAATCGTTCCGGTGTAACTTCCGGTAATATAAATCTGATTCAACATATCCGTTTTAATAAATCGGGAAGTCACATTTGAAGTTGAGTTAATTCGATTTACCCAACTAAAATTACCACTTGAATCCAATTTTAATACAAATGAATCATAGAATCCGAGCGAGGATAAAAAAACACTTCCTTGCCCGGGATCAAAATCGATATTCCCACTGAATTGTCCGGTTACAATTACATTGGAGAATTGATCTACTGTTATTCCATGTCCTAAATCTGAACTACTCCCTCCTATCGACTTCGCCCAAATGAAATTTCCATTTCGATCCAATTTAACAATGAAAATATCATCGGAACCATTCGAAATAAAATTTGCGGTATTTGTTCCTGGGTCTAAATCGGCTGTTCCTCTAAATGTACCTATGATAAACACATCACCATTCGCATTTATAGCCATGTAGCGCGAGATATCAGAATTAGTTCCACCTAATTGTTTCGCCCAAACCAAATCTCCATTTTCATTTAGTTTTACGACATATCCATCAAATGAAGTTCCGCCTGCCGCTGTCATTAGCAGTGTATTATTTGATGGGTCGAAATCGGCACTACCTGTAAAGACTCCTGCTAAATAAACATTAGAAGAATCATCTACCACAACAGACTTCCCTTCTTCGCCGCCCATGAATCCACCAATTTGTTTTGCCCACACTTCGTTACCAGCAGTATCTAATTTTAATAAAAAGGCATCAAAGTCACCAAATGAATTTAGAAAGAGCGTTCCGGCTCCACCTGAAAAATCAATGGTTGTTAAGAAAAAACCAGTGATGTATAAAAATCCTTGTTGATCCAAACAAAGCGTTGATCCTTCATCCGCACCCGTACTTCCGTAACTCTTGCCCCAAATAAATTGCCCGTTTGAATTTAGTTTAACCAGATAAACATCTGACGATCCCACTGTAGTAACATTCACGACTCCTAACCCAGGATCCAAATCCATAGTTCCACTATAAAAGCCAAGAATATAACTATTTCCTAAGTCATCGACTACAATAGTTTTCGCTGTTTCTCCGCTGCTGCCGCTTTGCTGTGCAACCCAATTTAGAGATGGAATTTGTGCTAC
The DNA here is from genome assembly GCA_031411335.1 of Bacteroidota bacterium. Classification (GTDB taxonomy): domain Bacteria; phylum Bacteroidota; class Bacteroidia; order AKYH767-A; family OLB10; genus JAJTFW01. The sequence continues at coordinate 763 of JANOAX010000018.1, read as the reverse complement.
AAGATTGGTAATACTAAGTGATGCGATTAATACAAGGAAAATTCTTTTCATGATGATTAGTTGATATGTAAATATAATAAATCCTTTTTAGGTGGGTGATATTTCTAAATGAATCGATATTCATTTGTGACTAATTCAATTTAAGCATTCGAAAAAATATAAGTCGTATTTTTACCTATTATACGTAACGGATCACAGGTAATTTATATTAATCGTAATATATAGAGCTCATTCAATAAAACGGATGCTAATCAAATCAGAAAATCATCATAAATAAGTTAAAATCAATGCGGAGTCAATATTATTTCAATGGAATTAAATTTTATTTGGCATCATCTAATATTCTACTAACTTTGCCCTCCCGAAAAGGAATGGTTGCGTAGCTTAACTGAATAGAGCATCTGACTACGGATCAGAAGGTTGGGGGTTTGAATCCCTCCGCGACCACTAATAAATACCCAACAAAAAGGCTCCCTTCGGGAGCCTTTTTTCGTTTCAGAAAGATCAAGGAATGCTCGCATTCCAAGGAGCTTTCAGAAACGGAAATCAATTGCCAACGGCAATTGTGTTGGGTATTTGCAATTCGGGTAAGGAGGGAAAAGCGAAGCTACTCCCTCCTTTTCGTTTCAGGAAGATCCGGTTGAACAGAGCGAGAATCAGTTTGAGAGCGATGAACTCCTTCTCTCCAATATGCTTCACGATAGGTATTGGGACTCCTACTCTCCTACTCTCCTACTCTCCCATCTCCGTCCCGATAGCTATC
>JANOAX010000017.1:0-24728 GCA_031411335.1 Bacteroidota bacterium | reverse complement strand
GTTTGCAAGTTTAGTTCCTGTTAGCGGTTCTGCTTATACTTATTCTTACGTCGCTTTCGGGGAGCTGTTTGCTTGGATCATCGGATGGGCATTGATCATGGAATATGCCATCGAAAATATTGTCGTTGCTATTTCGTGGTCGAGTTATTTCGCTACGTTACTAAGTCATATTAAAATTCCTGCCTTGGGTTTTGCAGATGGAATTATTCTTCCTGCTTGGTCGGGAATCGATTATTTTTCTGCGAAGCGTGCATTCATCGAAGCACAAAATTCAGGAGTAGATTTAACATCTGTAAAATCGGAAGGCGTTCGAGCATGGCTTTCGGCTCCGCAGTTAGGAAGTCTTAAAATAATCATGGATATTCCTGCGTTGGTCATCAATATTTTAATTACGTGGTTGGTGTATCGTGGGATGAAGGAGTCGAGAAATGCGAGTAATGTAATGGTCGTGGTAAAACTTCTTGCTGTATTTTTGGTAATCGCTGTCGGCGCTTTCTATGTGGATCCAGAAAATTGGGATCCCTTTTTACCAGAAGGATGGGTAGGTGTTTTAGCAGGTGTTTCAGGAGTCTTTTTTGCGTACATTGGTTTTGATGCTATTTCTACTACTGCTGAAGAATGCCATGATCCGCAGCGCGATTTACCAAAAGGAATGTTTAATGCAATTATTATATGTACTATTCTTTATGTGTTAATTGCATTAATCCTCACCGGAATGGTAAACTATAAAGAATTGAGAGTGGAAGATCCACTGGCTTTCGTATTTGGTTATCGTGGATTAAATTGGATGAGTAGCATCATTGCCGTGAGTGCAGTATTTGCTATGGCAAGTGTGATGCTCGTTTTTCAATTGGGTCAGCCAAGAATTTGGATGAGCATGAGCCGTGATGGATTATTGCCTAAAAAGTTTTCTAAAATACATCCTAAGTATGGTACTCCTTCATTTGCCACTATCGTAACCGGATTATTGGTTGGAATCCCGCTCTTTTTTATTGATATGAATACGGTAACTGATTTATGTTCGATCGGAACTTTGTTTGCCTTTATATTGGTTTGTGGTGGTGTGTTGATGTTGCAAACGCAAACCGATTTACCTCGTAAATTTAAGGTTCCGTACGTCAATGGAAAATGGTTAGTGCCTTCGCTTTTTATCATCACGATGTGTTGGTTGATGATGTTTCAAAAACAATGGCTCAATGATTTTGTAAATCCTTTCGTGAATGTAGAGTCGATTCCAAACTTTATATTCTTCTTGGTATTTGCAATCATGTCGGTGTATAGTTTTATCAGAAATCTTTCCGTTATCCCCGTGTTTGGAATTCTTTCTTGCCTGTATTTAATGGCACAAATTCATTTCCATCAATGGTTAGGTTTTGGAATTTGGTTGGTCATCGGTCTCATCTTGTACTTCACATATGGGTATAAGAACAGTTTGTTGCATAAGAAGAATATCGGGTAATTCATTTTTTAATGATTGAAAAATTGGTTTTAATCGACTAGTTGTACGCTACTTAGCGAATCAATTGCGTCTCTGTATTTTTGATTATTTTTGTTACCTATACTTTAGATAAATATCATTATGATTGCATTAATTACAGGAGCTAGTTCCGGTTTTGGAAGAGCCATCGCATTGAAATTTGCCGAGCATGGTTGGGATGTGATTATAACTGGTCGCAGAAAAGAAAAGTTAGTTGAGTTGGAACACATCATCCTCGATACTTACGAAACCAAAGTGTATTCGCTTTGTTTTGATGTTCGCGATCGAAAACAAGTGAAAATAGAGTTAGATGCATTGCCTCATTTCTGGAAGGAGATTGATGTATTGGTAAATAATGCAGGACTCGCCTCTGGAATGTCTGCAATCTATGATGGCGACATCGACGATTGGGAAAAGATGATCGATACAAACGTGAAAGGACTGTTGTATGTAAGTAGAACGATTCTCCCTTGGATGATTGAAAGAAAGCGTGGTCATGTAATTAATATTGGATCAACCGCAGGAAAGGATGCCTATGCCTATGGTAATGTTTACTGCGGATCAAAGTTCGCTGTAGATGCCATTACGAAGTCGATGCGCATTGATTTATTACCGCATGGAATCAAGGTCACTGCGGTAAATCCAGGAGCTGCCGAAACTGAATTTTCATTGGTGCGATTTAAGGGAGATGCCGATAAAGCAAAATCGATTTATAAAGGATTTGATCCCTTGCAAGCAAATGATATTGCTGAAGTGGTTTGGTTCGCTGCGAGTCGACCTCCTCATGTAAATTTGAATGATATTGTGATGACTCCACTTGCGCAAGCTAATTCCGTGTACATTAATAAAAAGTAAAAATGCAAAAATTATTTTATTTCTTTTGTGTAATCAGTTTCGTTTGGATGGGATGTAGTTCATCTCCAAAAGTAGATGCGATTTATTATAATGCAAAAATTTATACGGTTGATAGTGCGTTCTCTATTGTGGAAGCCATGGCTATCAAAGATGGAAAAATAGTAACCACAGGTTCTTCGTCCGATTTGTTAAAGATGGATGCTACCGAAAAAATTGATTTGAAAGGACAGTTTGTTTATCCGGGATTTTATGATGCACATTGTCATTTTTATGGGTATGGCGTCGACCTCAAAAAAACATGGCTCATCGGAACTATTTCTTTTGATGCAATCATCGATACGTTGGTTAAATACCAAGATCGTCGCTTTATGGGTTGGGTGTTTGGGAGAGGATGGGATCAAAATGATTGGATCGATAAATCATATCCGAATAAAGCAAAGTTGGATTCGTTGTTTCCCGATGTACCTGTCATTTTATTGCGTATTGATGGTCATGCAGCTTTGGTAAATCAAAAAGCACTCGACATTTGTAATGTGAATGAGAAGTCGACAGTGATTGGTGGACAATTTATAAAACAAAATGGAAAACTCACCGGACTTCTCATTGACAATGCCGTTGATTTTGTAAAGTTGAAAATTCCCACACCCGGAACGCCCGATTTAATTGAAGCTTTATTAGCGGCACAAAAAAATTGTTTTGAAGTAGGTCTTACCAACGTTACCGATGCAGGCTTAGATGTAAGCACTATTTTATTAATTGATAGTTTGCAAAAAGCAAATCAATTAAAGATGCGGATGAATGCCATGGTAAGTTTTACAAAAGATAATCTGGAGTACTATAAAACGCATGGTAAATATCATTCCGATCGTTTAAATGTACAGTCGTTTAAGTTGTATGCCGATGGTGCACTTGGATCTCGAGGTGCTTGTCTATTGCATCCTTATACCGACATGCCCGATCATTCTGGATTTTTATTGTCGACAGTCGATTCAATCATCTATGCTGCACAACAAGCGAAGGAAATCGGTTTTCAATTAAACACACATTGTATTGGTGATTCGGCCAATCGACTTTTATTAAAAATTTACGGAGAAGTATTGAAAGGCAAAAATGATTTGCGTTGGCGAATTGAGCATGCACAAGTTTTATCGCCTAATGATTTTGGTTTATTCTCACAATATTCCATCATTCCTTCCGTGCAACCCACGCATGCCACCAGCGATATGTATTGGGCAAAAGATAGAGTAGGAGAGGAGCGAATAAAAACAGCTTATGCGTACAAAAAATTATTGAATGAGTGCGGAATGATCGCTGCTGGATCTGACTTTCCGGTAGAAGCAATTAATCCGCTCTTTGGATTTTATGCTGCAGTGTCCAGAAAAGATCAAAATAATTTTCCGGAGAATGGATTCCAACCCGAAAATGCACTCACTCGCGAAGAAGCCTTAAAAGCCATGACCATCTGGGCAGCGTATGCTGGATTTGAAGAGAGCTATAGAGGTAGTTTAGAAAAAGGAAAATACGCCGATTTCGTGATCCTCGAAAAAGATCTCTTGCAAGCCGACGAAAAAGAACTCTTCAAAATAAAAGTCCTCCAAACTCATATTGCAGGAGAAAGGGTATTTTAAAAGGGCAATTATTGACTACTCTTTAACGCTTCAATCTTTTCTAAAAGCAAATCAGCCGTTTTGGTTTCTACTCCAGACGTCTTTGCTAAATAAATAGTATGCTTACAAACTAGCATGGCGTCTTCTTTCTTTTGTAATTTATATAAGATGCAAGCAAGTGTGTAGTTGTGTCTTACATTGTCGCCCATTTTCACCGCTGCTTTCGCCCACGATTCAGCTTTCATTAACTGTTCGCGATCAATTACTCTTTCATAATAATTATAGGCTACTTCATTCAATCTTCTGTAGTCGCTTTGGCAATATTTTTCAATGAAGGGAACCGCTAACTCTTGATAATTTTTCCAGTCCGATTTCATTTTTGCGCGATTCAAATGTGCATAGTCAATAATTTTGTTTGCAATGGGTAACTTCGATTTCTCCAGTTTAGAAATCATATCATTGTAACCTAACGTGTCAAGTTTTTGAACTCTTGTCATTAATGCACCATTATACACTCCTAAAATTTTGTTGTCGATACTATCCTCTGTGTATATCTGCTGATACGCATCTCTGTTTAATATCACTCTGTTGAATGCTTGCATATCTACATCCCTGAATAAGTCGTACATGATTCTCCAGTTCTCTTGTTTTAATAATTCCGCATCACTCAATCCAATTAAATAGGAATTAATTCCTACTTGATTGTCGAGCCCTGCACGATCTAACATTTTAAAGTAGGTGTAGATTTCAGAAACAGTTGCAGTCTTGGCGAAATATTTTTTCTCGAAGGTGCGAAGTTGTTTGGTCGTATCTAAAGCATCGTATCCCAAGGTAACAAAGTCAAGTACATCTTTTTTTCCAGCTTCACGATGCATCATGGTTGTGGCAGGATAGTCGAAGAAAATATGTGCAGGATAATTTTGAACTTTTAATTTCTTGTTTAAGTTCTTGCCTTCTTTCTCCATATCCATTTTTATATTGATGAAATTCTTGTTGTAAAAATTGGCAACATTTATATCAGTATAAACTTTTTCAGTCATCTCAGCGCAGTAATGACACCAAGAGGCATAAGCATGTAAAAAGATCGGCTTTTTATCAGCTTTAGCTTTTACAATGGCTTCGTCAAAAGTGATGGGTAAGAAATGGATACTATCTCGTAATTGGGAATAACTGCTAATGCTTATGGAAATGAAGAGTAGGAGTAAGCTAATTTTTTTCATAGGATAGTGAATATAATTCTTGTCAATAGTTTGATGGACGAATTTACAATTATTGAATATGTTTTTAATGAAATGAATATGAATGTACCACTAATTTAACGGCTTGGAATTAGGCAATAAGGTAGTTTCCAGTCTTTTTTACTTCGATTTTGTAACAGTACAACGTCTCCTTCACAATTCGTCAATGCTCCTGTAGCCGATCGTTTTAGTGTTTTTAATTGACCTGCCTTGATAGCTAAAATTACTTTTTTTTGAAGACTATCAATTGATATGTTTGAGCTTTCTTTTCCAATTGCGATGCCTTGTTCGTTGTTAAATAAGTCCATCTCAACAGCCGTCGCATCTTGCAATACGCCATCTTCGGTTTTGCCTTTTCTGAATGCCCTGTAATTTCCTCGTTCATGTGCTTTGCCTAGGCTTCGAGCAGCTCTTGCGCCGATGTGTTGAGTCAGTCGAGCCATCCAAAAGGTATGACGGAAAGCATCTAATGTACCGCCATGCGGAAAACTGTCTAATTGATTTTCCTGACGTATCAGGTTCGTTTGTTTTCTCGCTTCCGTCGTGATCCGAAATGCTTTTTTTGCTTTGAAAAGATGGGTCAGTGTCCATGTTTTTTCTGAACAACTCAGTTTAAAAAATTGCGAGCAGATTGATTGCGCTGTAATACCATCTGCATAAAAAAACAAAATGAGCAATAACGTTAATCTCATTTAGCTGTGTAATACATCATCCCTTTTGCCAAAGCAAATCCAAAAAATTGCAGTTGATCTTGCTGGTTGTCGGTCTGACCTACCAATCCCATTCGAAAACGATCCCAAAGAATTTCAGGAGCATCTAAGGTGGGAATGCAATAATATTCAGGTGCACCTCTTAGTTTGGTATAAATTAAGATGATGGCACAAGGCTTTTCTTCGCCTGGTCGATGTAATCCTTTAAAAACGGCTTTTCGGTCTCCATATTCTACTTCATGGATGTCTTTCACCTTGTAATTGTCTTTTAAGGCAACTTTCATCTGCATAAACATTTTATATCCCACCGATCCCATCACGTATTCTTCCTCTGTAGTAGGTGCTATTTTTGAGTCTTGTGCTTGGAGCTGTTGAAAGGGTAGAAGGAGAGCGATTAAAGACAGAAGAAGTAACTTTTTCATATTTTAAAGATTTTCACAAATTTAAGCAAGAGATTCACCCCTTTCCAAGTAATATTTACCTTGTTTTTGACCTTTTATTAGAGAAACTGCATATATATTTGTATTCCAAATTTATTCTGCTTTAATATTATGGCTACAAAATCAGTTGTTATAGCTCAAGTTGGCGACATCGTCGTTGAAAAAAAGTACGGGATGTCTTACGATGAATTCGCAGAGAAACATCTTTTTGCAAATTATCCTGTAGTGATTGGAGATGCCTGTAAGGATTGGCCCGCTAAGGAAAAATTCACACCTCAGTTTTTTAAAGATAATTTTGGAAGTAGAGAAGTGAAAGTTCAAGGGAAAGTGTTTCGTTTGGGTGATTTTATTGACTTAATGATGACCTCAACCAAGGAAAATCCCGCTCCTTATCCCTGTAAATTACAGATTGATAAAGATTATCCAGAGCTCATTCCGGATGTGTCCCCACGTTTTAAATTTGCTTTGCCCGATCGAATTAATAGTAAAATATTGCCGCATGGGTTTATTGGCGGTGCCGATACATTAGAGATATTTTTAGGAAGTCCAGGCGGTCAATTTCCATACATGCATTATGATTATATGTGTTTGCATGCATTCATCACACAGTTGTATGGCGACAAAGAGTTCACGGTGGTTCCTCCATCGCAAACAGAATATGTTTATCCCGATCCCAATAATACTTGGGTATCCTTAATCGATAATCAACGGAACCCCGATTTAAATAAGTTTCCATTGTGGTCTAAAGCCACTCCATTGACTTTTGTTGTTGGACCTGGAGAAACGATGTTTATTCCCTGCGGATGGTGGCACACGGCTCACTCACTAACGCCTACCATATCCGTAGCGCTCGATTGTCTCAATGCCTCCAATTGGAAAAACTTTATGGGCGAAGTAGACATTATGATGAGCCGTAATAATAAAACAAAAGCCATGGCCGCCTCCATGTTTCTAAACGTCCTCGGCGGTGTTTTCTCTACCTCTGAAAAATTGGGGATGAAGATTTAGGTTAATTCAGAATGCAGAATTAAGAATTAAGAATTAAGCCTCGATAGCTAACCTTCATATTAGAGTATACGTATCGCGAAACCTCTCGACGTAACCTTCACAATCGCGTATTCGTATTTCGTATTTAGCGTATTAGCGTATTCGCAGATTCGTAATTCGTATATTCGTATCGATTCGTAATTCGTAACCAACGTAAATTCGTATCGATTCGTAATTCGTATCCTATCTCCTTACATTTTTAAACTTACTTTCGACCACTCCTTAATCTGCCAAGTAATTACCCCCGTGCAAATATGATTTTCAGAAGTGTCGTAAACAGAAACCGAATATTCTTTTACGACAGCGTCATTTTCTTTTAATGCTGATTTTATTTCATTTAATTTTTGTTCATCAATTCCAAATCGAGCAAGCAGTTTTGTTTTCCCTTGGTAATGGTAATCAACATGGATGGTTTGTAAGATGAGTCGATAGTTTTCGGGAGGGAGTGCCCTCGCTAAACTTAATCCGCTAATGTATTCGCATAAAGTAGCCAACGCGCAAGCATGAATGCCGTTGATATGGTTTTTGTTTTTCTTGATGAAAGGAATGGAGACTTCTAAACTTTCTTCGTTTACTTTTTCCACTTTGAAACGATGCGGTGCGTTGTATGGAATAATTCTTCTTAGCACTAAGTTTAATAGAAATAAATAGAAGGAACTATTTTTCGCTTTGTCTAAGATGGAATTTAATGTCATTTTATTGATGGTTTTGTTGAAGGGTTTTCATCGCATCTTCTAATTCTTTTTCTAAGCGAAGTAGAATCGCTTCGCAAGAAATAATATCATCCACCAAAGCCACACTTTGGCCTGCTGCCCATAAATTATTATAATTTCCAGGCTTAATGGCATCTTCAAATTTGGTCATCCCTTTGTATTGAATGAGCATCTTGAAATATTTTTTTGTTCTTGGATTCTTGCTCATCCATCGTTCAAAGAAATTCTGTGTAGGGCCAATCTTTTTTGCATACGGCGTGCTGATAATTGCACAGGGTGTACCTGATAAACGATCACTCATCATAATGTCTTCCATGCCCGAATCTACAATGGCATTTTTGTATGCATCACTTACCGTTGCTTCCGTGGATGCAATGAATCGGGTGCCGATACTCGCGCCCGCTGCACCTAAACTTAAGCAAGAGAGAATTCCCGCACCGTTTGCAATTCCGCCTGCAGCCACTACGGGAATGTTCGGAAACGCTTTGTGGAGTGCCGGAATCAATACGCTTGCTGGATACGGACCTGCATGTCCACCGGCTCCTTGTGTAACAGCAATAAATCCATCGCAATGCAAGGAGGCACATTTCGCTGCATGTTCTAAATTGGTGACATCACAAAATACTTTTCCGCCATAGCTATGTGCGGCGTCAATCACTTCTTTTGGATTTCCTAAACTCGTAATGTAAAATGGAACTTTGTGTTCAACGCAAATTTTTAAATGTTCGGCATACAGCGGATTTGTTTTTTGAACAATCAAATTGACTCCGTAGTTACCTGGTGTATTATTTTCTGATTTATAGTGATTCAATGAACTTAAAATGGTGGCTAGCTCCCCTTTTTTTCTGTAGTTGAGGGTTGGAAAAGTTCCCATCGCACCAAATTTCATCGCACTTTTCATCATTTCTTCGTTCGAAACCAAAAACATAGGCGCCATGATGATGGGAGTGCGGAGTCCAAAGAGTTGAGTAAGTGGTGTATGGAATGACATTGGCTATTATATATTTTGTATTTTCGAAAATTAATTGTGATGTATATTTGACCTAAAGCTATATTATTTATTGCCATGTCTGTAACTAGAATCTTCGACTTATTAAAACGCTATCGTGAATTATATCCCCAAAAGCCCGACGCACTTGCTGCCAAGGTAAATGGCGAATGGGTGAAGGTGAGCACTGCCTCCTTCCTTGATTCTGTGGAGAGTATGAGCTATGGATTTTTGAAGATGGGCTTGCAAAAGGGAGATAAAATCGCGACACTGAGTAATAATCGTCCGGAATGGAATTATGTAGATCTCGGAATGATGTCGGTGGGAGCCATTCATGTTCCCATTTATCCCACCATCAGTGAAAGTGATTTGAAGTTTATTTTGAATGATGCGGAAGTGAAATTCGTTTTCGTTTCAAGTAAAGATATTTTGGATAAAGTGGATAGTGTGTTGGCTGATGTTCCGAGTGTTCAAGGTGTTTTTACTTTTGATGAAATTGCTGGTAAAAAACATTGGACGGAAATTGCCAATTTAGGTAAGCAACATCCAAATCCCGATCAAGTAAAATCGATTTGTGATACCATCGGACAATTTGATTTAGCTACCCTTCTTTATACCAGTGGAACAACAGGTTTTCCAAAAGGCGTAATGCTTTCACACGATAATATGATTTCTCAATTGATCGCCGCTCAAACATTAGCTCCCGTGACTCAATATAGTAAAGCGTTAAGTTTTCTTCCATTAAATCACGTGTACGAAAGAGTGTTGAGTTACTTGTACATGTATTTAGGAGTTGGGATTTATTATGCAGAGAGTATTGAAAAGGTAGCTGAAAATTTGAAAGAAGTAGAACCCGAAATGTTTGGATGCGTTCCTCGACTTTTTGAAAAAGTATACGATCGAATTATTGCAAAGGGAACTGCATTGACAGGAATCAAGAAAAAATTATTTTTCTGGGCGGTTGATTTAGGATTAAGGTACGAAGCGAATGGAGCCAATGGACCTGTGTATGATTTTAAATTAAAGATTGCTCGTAAATTAATTTTTAGCAAATGGCAGGAAGCGCTCGGTGGAAGAGTGAAAGCGGCCGTATCGGGTGGTGCCGCATTACAACCGCGATTAGCTCGCATTTTTTGGGCGGCAGGTATTCCCATCTTAGAAGGATATGGATTAACGGAGACAAGTCCGGTGGTTGCCGTAAACACCTTACATCCCGGTGGACTCAAGTTCGGTACTGTAGGTAAAACCATCGAGCGTGTAACGATACGTATTGCCGAAGATGGAGAAATATTAACCAAGGGTCCCAATGTCATGTTAGGCTATTACAAGCGCCAAGATCTCACGGATGAAGTCATCGATAAAGAAGGATGGTTTCACACCGGCGACATTGGTGAAATTGTGGACGGAGTCTATTTAAAAATCACCGATCGAAAGAAAGAAATTTTCAAAACTTCGGGTGGAAAATACATCGTTCCACAAGCCATTGAAAATAAATTGAAAGAGTCGCGTTTTATAGAGCAAGTGATGGTGATTGGCGAAAATCAAAAATTTGCAGCGGCATTCATTGTTCCAAATTTCGCCTTTGTGAAAGAGTGGTGCGAGCGCAAGGAAATTCCCATTCCCCCCACGCATGAAGAATTGATTGCCATCCCGAGAGTAAAAAATCGCATCATGAAAGAAGTAGAAAACGTAAACAAAAGTTTAGCCGCCTACGAAAGCATCAAATGCATCGAACTTCTCCCTCGCGAGTGGTCCATCGAAAAAGGCGAGATGACTCCGAAATTAAGTTTTAAAAGGAAGGTTATTTTGGAGGCGAATAAGGATTTGTTGGGGAAGATTTATGGAGGTTGAAATTAATTAAGAATTCAGGATTCAGAATTAAGAATTGTAAAAAACTGATAGTAATCTTCTCTAGTATTCTAATCAAATAGAAGGATCAGTCGTTACTGTTATAGCAGTATTTATAATTCATTTTTAATTCGAGTGGAATGAAGCATTTCTAATTTCCATCCATTTTGGGTTAAAATTGCGGTCGCACTTTCCAGCCATTGAGCTTTTCTTATTATTTTATTATCAAGCGAAAAAATAGCTTGGTTTTTATACGCAACCCAAGCCATTCCATTTAAGATCTTCACTTCAATAAATTCAATGGAGTTCACTCGAATTGGAATCGGTTTATTAAGTGCGGCATTGTCTAAATAAATTGATACAGTGTCATTATTCCACACTTCTCCATTTTCCAAAAGCAGAAAATCCTCTATGTAGTATTTATCAATGTTTTTAGAATTTAATTTAGACCATATTTCGTCAAAAGATTCAATAATTAATTCTTTAATCAGTGATTCGTCAGTTTTGATTGAGCTTTGTCCAAATGATATCGTAGTGAAACATATCATTAAAATTAGGGTATTAAGTTTTTTCATTTTTTCTTTAAATTATTGCCAAGTTTTTTGGCCTTGCACCGTTTTTTGCTTTGTCCAAGTTACACATTTGAGCAGTAACAAGTAAAAAAAGGAGCAAGACCGCTTTTATTGATATGGTGGGCGAACACGGACTTGTAATGGTATGTGTCCGTAGATTATTTGGCGATTTCAAGTTTTAAAATGGATTTATAATTACCGTAATGCGAATCAGACTTATAAGTGATGCGAACTTTTTGTCCGTCGAAAATCACATTGTTTTTTGTTTGCGAAAACGAATTGAATTTACCAAGTGCGGCGTCGCCGTATGCAAATTGAACACTGTCAACTGTAAATTTTTCTATTGTCTCACCACCGTACTTTGCCCTGCGGAATGTTCGCTCGAAATTTGAAACTACACCTTCAACTCTCGGAGATGTCGGCGAGTTTAGCCTTTCTAAAGTCTTTTCATTTGATTTGTCTTGGTAGAGAAATGTCAGCATTATATAACCAGCAAGTCCGATAACTGCAATTGCACCGGTCGCCCAAAGGATAATTGTTTTGTCGCCATCATCTTTGTCTTTTTTAAACTTTTTTGCCAAGAACCAAAGAAGTCCGAAGCTGATTGCAATGTATAGACAAACAGAATTTGATAGTATACTTTTTGATGGCGAGTCAAGAATTGACCAATATGTAGAATAGTCCATTTACTTTTTTGACTTAACGGAATTGTCCACCCACTTACCTATAACTCATTGCTCTTCGATACGAACCTGCCTGCTGCAGGCAGGCCTGCCTGAAGCAAGCAAGTTCTTAATTGTTATCGTTTTGTAGAACTAAACGCTAATATCGTTGTTTTGTACATTTTAATAAGTTGTTTACCATTGTTGGAATCTTATACCAAGTTGCTTATCTGTAATTGCAAATTCTTTGGCACCCCAAGGTCTGGATGTTACCTTATTGAGATTTGGGTGCAGTAGATGTGGATGAGAAGCCGATACCTTTGCATACACTTCTTCAATATTATCCGTTTCAAGCCTCAGCTCAGGATAATGTTCTTTGGCTAATTTCTTGTCTTGAAAAACCATAATTCTTATCCCGTCTTTTACTAGTACACAATAAGGTTGAGAAGTCTTTAAATCTTCGTGTTCAATCGAAAATTGCAGACAATCAACAAATAGTTTTATTCCGTCTGAGATGTCGATGTAAAAAACACTGGGTACTAGTTTTGAAAATTTCATACTTACATTATTTGATTTTTTTATTTTGTCTCTCTTTAATGAACTCTAATTAATCTCTATCCGATCCGAACTTGCCTGCAGCAAGTAGGCCTGCCTGCAGTAAGCAAATTTATTACCTGCGAAGACGAATGTAACACTTTCAACTCGTTCAGTCAATACGTACCACAAACAATTGGGCTGGCACTAGAATGCTATTACTATCAATTGCTTTCCATCGCATAGTCTATATCTACTTTTCTACTGATGAAATCAATTGGATTATTATGAGAGTCAATTCAGCGTAAAATAAAAAGAGAAGCACTTTGTAAGCATTAAAACACTGAATAATCTTTTTTCTGTCTGCAATGACAGTTGTTTGGAGTAAATTGGTTTTTAAGACCTTCCATGAATATCTTCTGGAATTTTTTATTATTCCAAGTTGATTTAATTTTCCGTACGATAGGCTTACATATATACTGATAGCAATACATGCTAGCCCAACGATAATGATAATTATTGTTAAACTTGTCACAATAGATTTGTTATTTTATAACTATGATGCTCCTTGGCAATTGATCTTAACGTTATGAAGATTTGCGATGGGCGGGATAATCACCATAATTCTTAATTCGAAGATACAATTTTTCTAATAAATATAGAATTATTTACGATTGTAAAAGACCTGCAGGGACGGAAAACATTCTCAACTATTTTGACAACAGAAGTACCAATGCCAATGCCGAATCATTCAACTCAAAAATAAAGGGATTTAGAGCCAATTTAAGAGGGGGCTCTGATGTCAAATTCTTCCTCTTTAGACTTGCAAAACTTTTTGCCTAAATTACACTGCTCCCTAGAAATAAATATGATCCGAAAAAACACTTGCGCCAGATGAGTTTATTTCAAATAAAGTTGAATTTTCTAAAATATTTAACTTATATTTGATACTTAAATACTGCATTGTTTGATTTTATAAAGGATTATCATAGCCGTGAAAAAATATTTAATACTATCATTTTTAATATTTTTTTGGTGCATTAACATGCCAGTTGCAAAAGCTCAAAGTTTTGTAGAAAATGGAACTTTTGAAGCGCATGATAGTTGCCCCTATAGTATAGATCAGGTTAAATTTTGTACAGGATGGTTTCCAATAAGGCACTCACCAGACTATTATAATTGTGGCTTTAATAATGGCAATAATTTTCAGTTTCCAAATAATGGAAGTGGTTTCGTTTGCATGTTAGGTGGACTCCTTTCAGATACCGCAGTATACTATTACAGTGAATTGATAAAATCAAAGTTAAAATTCCCATTAATTGCAGGTAGAAGATACTTAATAAAATTTTCGGTAGGGCTTAATGTATTTACCCAGCCTCATAATCAAAACGATTTCGGATTGTATTTTTACAACAGCAACTCGCCACTAAGTTTTTCCTATTATTCTAAAGGCTGTATTAATGAGCGCCCGCAAATAAGCATAAGCCCAATGGATCTGTTTCAGGGTGATTATGTCGATTTTTCTTTTTGTTTTACACCCACTCAGAACTATGATAGTGTTTTGGTGGGTCCTTTTTGCAATAGCAATTCTTTTACAGGACCCATAAACATGAAATACTATTTATTTGATGATTTTGAAATTACAGAGTTTCAGGAAACTGATTTTGTTGGCACACCTCAAATTATTTGCGATAGTGGCTATGTAAATTTTAGTGCTACAAACTGGACCCAACCCACTCAAGTAATCTGGCAATTTAATGGAGGTAATCCTTCTTCCAGCATTGACCTATATCCACAACCAGTATTTTACAACCAGCCCGGAAACTATGACGTTACTTTTGTAATGGATGATGTTTGCAACGACACTATAATAAAACCGGATTACATCAAAATAATTAGTCGGCTAACAGATGTTTTACCTGATGAAATTATAACAAAATGTGATGAAACAGAAATAGAGATAAAAACCACTAACGGTATTGAAGGTTTATGGTCAACTGGTGTAACGGCTCAGAGCATCAAGGTAAAACAACCTGGAAAATATTATTTCACACAAACAAATCAATGCGATACATTAATAGATTCTGTTTTAGTTGAGAATGAAATATGTCCATGTGGTTTTTTTATTCCCAATTCATTTTCACCTAATAATGATCTTATAAATGACACCTTTATGGTTTACGGTGATGGTGAAAAACTTGAATTGATAGTTTACAACCGATGGGGTAAAAAAGTGTTTAGCACAGACAATAAATATTTTAGTTGGAATGGATCTTATAACAACCAAAAATTGATGCAAGGTGTTTACTATTTTGTAGCAAATTATAAAGATTGCAAAGGAGATGATAAAAGTACATCTGGTAGTTTAACCATTCTGTATTGAATCATAATATAAATTGTCCGATTAAAAATACTACCGACCATACTTGTGTTGTTACCCTCTGGTACTTTCTCAGGCAAGGTTAATCTTCATCTTTTTCATAACCTTCATAATAATAACTCTGCTCAATTCCTTTAAAGATGATTTCTCTATTGTCGACATCAGCAGTTAAATTGTCCATCAGAAGAGTTCTTAATTCTAAATCATTAATTGGACTTCTCTCCATCGATTGTAAATAAAGAGTTTTATCAATGAATTGCCAGTTTACTACTTTCTTGAGTTGTTTTTTTAAAATCATGTCGAGCCAAATGCGCATTGTTCTCCCATTTCCTTCCATAAAAGGATGTGCAATATTCATTTCAACATATTTGGCAATAATCTCTTCAAAAGTGTTTTCAGGCAGTTGCTCAATTTTTATGAGAATTTCTTTAAGGTAAATTGCATTTGCAAATCTAAAGCCGCCTTTTGAAATATTAAGTTTTCGGATTTCACCAGCAAAATCGTATAAACCATCAAACAGATAAAAATGTATTTCTTTGAGACCTTTGGTTGTGCCGATTTCTATTTTATTGATGTCATTCGATTCGAATAATCGATATGCTTTTTCTAAGCTGCTTTTGTCAATATTTTTCATGAGATTTCGTCAATCTACTAGCTATACAAAAGTAATCCAAATGACTGAACTTACCTATACATACAAAAATTTTGTCATCGTTTTGGCAGTTGATTTTACACTTACTGGTAACTCATCGTTAACTGTTATGAACTTGCCTTCAGCAGGAAGGTCTATCTTCATCAGGAAGTTCAGCCTTCAGCAAGCAGATTCCTACTGCAGAGCGCAGTAATTCACAATTCACAATTCACAATTCACAATTCTGAATTCTTAATTCTGCATTCTGAATTAAATGTTGCCTTGCCCCAACATCACAATCGGATTCTCTAAAAGAGCTTTAAACGTGTTTAGGAATTTAGATCCTACCACACCATCCACAACACGGTGATCGCAACTCAACGTTACTTTCATTACGTTTCCGGGTTGTACCATTCCATTTTTTACTACTGGAATTTGTTTGATGGCACCAATAGCGAGGATACATGCATCGGGTGGATTAATTATCGCCGTAAAAGATTCAATATTGAACATTCCTAAATTGGAAATGGTAAAAGTATTTCCTTCCCAGTCTTGTGGTTGTAGTTTTTTGTCTTTGGCTTTTTTTGCAAACTCTTTTACTTCAACCGCAATTTGACTTAACGACTTGCTATCAGCAAAGCGTACTACGGGAACTAAAAGACCATCTTCCACAGCAACAGCAACACCAATGTGAATATGATGATTGTAACGAATGCGATCGCCCAACCATGCAGAATTTACTGCGGGATGTTCACGAAGTGATGTAGCAACGGCTTTCACTACAAAATCGTTGAACGATATTTTAACTTGTGTAACTTGATTAATACTTTCACGAGCACGAACTACTTCGTCCATGTCAATGTCCATGGTAAGGTAGAAGTGAGGCGCTGTAAATTTACTTTCAGCTAAACGACGTGCGATGGTTTTTCTCATCTGCGTCACCGTTACTTCTTCAAAACTTTCTTTAGTAACTGCCTTCGCCGACAAAGTCGAGCCTTGCACAAAGCTTCCTGGTTTGAACCAATCGATATCGCGTTTTACAATTCGACCGTGTTCTCCGGATCCTTTCAACATACCGAGGTCGATGCCTTTTTCTGTAGCTAATCGTTTTGCTAAAGGTGATACTTTTAACCGCTCATCGCCATTGGCAGAGTGAACAATTTCTTGCACTTTAGGAGCTGAAATCGTTGGAGTAGGAGGTGCTGCTACGGTGCTTGCACTTGCTTGTGCAGCAGGTTTTGCAGCGGTCACGGGCTCAGCAGTAGCAGCTGCTGTAGGTGCTGCTTTTGCTTCGTCTTCTTTCTGTGCAGTTGCTAAAAGATCTTTAAAATCTTCACCGGGTTTCCCCATGATTGCTAAAATCCCATCTACCGGAATTGCTTTTCCTTCTTCAACACCAAGGTATAAAAGTGTACCTGCTTGGTACGATTCAAATTCCATCGTGGCTTTGTCTGTCTCCACTTCTGCAACAAGCTCACCGCTCTTTACAGTATCACCTACTTTCTTATGCCATTTCACTAATACGCCTTCGGTCATGGTGTCCGACATCTTGGGCATTCTTACAATTTCAGCCATCTGTTTTAATTAAGAATTCAGAATTAAGAATTCAGAATTGTAAATTCCTCGTTCAAAATTCCTATTCGTATTTTATTTAGTCAATTACTTTCTTTTATTAATTCTATGCTCTTCGCTTACTTGAAATCAATCCAATTCTGAATTCTGAATTCTTAATTCTGAATTACTCCGTAATATACGGATAATCTTCCTGCACATAAACATCCTTAAACAATTCACTCGGATCTGGATAAGGAGATGATTCAGCGAATGTAACGCTATCTTCTACGACTTCGTTGATGCGTTCGTTGATCTTTTCAATATCTGCTTCCGTAAGCATTTTATTGCTGATTAATATTTCTTTTACAATCTCAACCGGATCTTGTGCTTTATAACTTTCAACTTCTTCTTTCGTTCTGTATTTCGCAGGATCACTCATCGAATGTCCGCGGTAACGATACGTTTTCATCTCTAAGTAAACAGGACCTTTTGTTCTTGCATGTTTCGCTGCATTGTCCATGGCTTCGTGCACTGCTTCCACATCCATTCCATCTACCGAAAAAGAAGGCATATCGTAAGCTAATCCAATTTTATGTAATTCGTGAACATTCGAAGTTCTTTCTACCGAAGTACCCATCGCATAAGCATTGTTCTCTACCACAAAAATGACTGGCAACTCCCAAAGCATCGCCATGTTGAAAGCTTCGTGCAACGCACCTTGACGCACTGCACCATCTCCAAAATAACAAACACATAAATTTCCTGTGTTATTATATTTTTCAGCAAAAGCGATTCCTGCGCCCATCGGAATTTGTGCACCTACAATTCCATGTCCACCAAAAAAACGATGTTCTTTAGAAAACATATGCATCGATCCACCTTTTCCTTTCGAACATCCTGTGATCTTTCCATATAACTCCGCCATCACAGCACGTGGAGTAATTCCTTTTGCAATGGCATGCGCATGATCGCGATAAGCAGTGATCATCGCATCTTCCGGTTTCAAAACACTCATCGCACCTGCTACTACCGCTTCCTGACCAATGTATAAATGACAAAATCCTTTGATCTTCTGCATGCCATACAACTGACCAGCGCGCTCTTCAAAACGACGCATTAATTGCATGCTTTCGTACCATTGAACATATTGTTCCTTAGGGTAAGTAGTTTTCTTCTTCTTCGACTTAGTCACTGTTTCCATAGCTACAAAAATAGGCGAAAGAGGTTGAATTTCCATTCTTTGATTTTAGAAAAATGTTAAGTGAAAATTTGATGTAATCATCTGAATTTTAATATTTTAATTTATGCATCTATTCAAAAAATTACATATTTGACTACTGTTGGCATTGCTATAAATAGTATAGCCCAATTGAGATACTGAATTGTTCCGATTCAAATATTCTTATTTTAAAACGTTTCGAGTGGCGATTTCTACTCTTTCAATTTAAGTTTAATTGAATAAATTTGATGATATTTCAATATGAGATGGAAGCAGTTCTAATTAGAGTTAATAAGAAATCAGATATTGCCTTTTTGCTTGGATTAGCGCAAAGAATGGGAATGTCTGCAAGAACGTATACTAAATCCCAAATTGAAGATTTGACTTTAGCGGTTAAGATTGAGAAAGGAATGAAAACGGCTACTGTTAGTCGAATGGAAGTGTTGAAGGCACTAAGGAAATGATTTTGGTAGTAATCTAAGTCTTTTACTTCAACACACTCCCATTAAAAACATAAGGAAGGAACTGCACAACGTTCTCGGAAGTGATAAAAGTTCCATTTCCACCTTCCATAATTACTCGAATTTGATGATCATAACGCAGTTCATATTCCGACATTACTTGTCGGCAATTTCCACACGGACTAATGGGAACCGAAAGTTGTTTTTTGCCTTCGGGATAAGCGGAAATAGCAATCGCAATAATTTTTATTCCGGGATGCTGAGCACCTGCTGCAAAAAGCGCAACACGTTCGGCACACAATCCACTGGGGTAAGCTGCATTTTCCTGATTACTTCCTCTAACCACCACACCATTCTCTAACATGACCGCAGCACCTACATGGAATTTTGAGTAAGGAGCATAAGCATCATCGGCTGCTTTCTGTGCTTCAACCATCAACAGTTGATCCGCTATGGGTAATTCAGCGAGATTTTCAAATTGTTCGAAATTACTGTTAAGAATTATTTTTTTCATAAAGTGATATTGAACTCAAAGGTAATGAAATTTGTAATTAGTTTCAATACTTTTGACGTTCGGACAAAGGGTATCCAATGGATAGCTGCACTTCGCTAAAACAAAATCATGATGTTAACACCAAGCTTTATTCCTTTTCCTATTTTAAAAACCGACCGACTCCTCTTGCGAAGGGTCACTTTGGATGATGTAGATGAGATTTTTATTTTAAGATCAGATCCAATCATCAACAAAAATTCATTGCGACCATTAATCACAAAAAAGGAAGAAGCATTGGAGTTTATTGAAAAGATAGAAAAGGCATTACTTGAAAATGAAGGAATCGCTTGGATGATTTGCGAGATTGAAAAGCCAAAAATCGTGATCGGACATATTGGAATCTGGCGACTAATGAAAGAACATTACAGAGGAGAAATTGGATATTTAATACATACCGATTTCCAAGGAAAGGGAATGATGACGGAAGCCCTAAAAGCTGCTATTGATTATGGATTTAATCAATTGAAGTTGCATTCCATCGAAGCGCAAGTTTCTCCTAAAAATCAACCCTCTCAAAACATTCTGGAACGAAACGGATTTGTAAAGGAAGGCTACTTAAAGGAAGACTTCTTTGCTAAAGGAGAATTTCATGATACCATTCTTTATTCTTTACTAAACAAAAATGATAAAAACTGGGTGCGTGATTAATTCGTGTATTGAAATTATATAGATTTAGACAGAATAATATTGTGAAAGGAAAATTTACTCTCGATTGAATTAAAAAAAATGTCATCAAAAAAAAGCAAGTCGCTCATCCATCAATTTCTATATAAGGGAGAAGAAAAATTACGTTTGTGGAGTGGTGCAAATCGTATTTTGCCTGAGTATTTAATCATTGGTGCGGCCAAATGCGGAACTACTTCCTTGTATAATTATTTAATTCAGCATCCCGCCGTCTTCTCTTGTTTTAAGAAGGAAGTTCATTATTTCGATTATTATTTTCACAAAGGAGGGAATTGGTATCGTTCGCATTTCACGACGCAACAAAAATTAAAAAGTAGGGAATTAGAATTATCTCAGCATTGCATGACTGGCGAGTCGACTCCTTATTATTTAGCACATCCATTATCACCTCAGCGAGTAAAGGCATTGCTTCCAAATGTAAAAATGATTTGCATGCTACGTAATCCTGTTGATCGTGCAATCTCTAGTTTTAACAATCAAGTGCGATTAGGAATAGAGCCATTAACGGATTTTGAGGATGCAATTCGATTAGAAGATGAACGCATCCTAGGACACGAAGAACGCCTTCGAAAAGATCCAACTTATTCCAGCTTCGAGCATAAATATTTTTCATACATACGTAGAGGTTGTTATGCGGAACAACTAGAAAATTGGTATGCTCATTTTCCGAAAGATCAAATTATGGTCATTCAGAGTGAGAAATTTTATGAAAATCCCGCTCCTTATTTTAAAGAGGTTGTAAATTTTATTGGACTCCAACCTTGGGAACCCGAAAAGTATAAAGTGTTTAATGCAGGTGGCGAATACGATAAAATGTCGGATGCCCTTCGCCGTAAGTTACTCGATTACTACCAGCCGCATAACGAGAAGCTTTTTCAATTGATTGGGAAACGATTTGATGGATGGGGGAGGTGAGGTCGGAGAGTAGGAGAGTAGGAGAGTAGGAGAGTAGGAGATGGGAGAGTGAGATGGGAGGTTGAGAACGTAGAACCGATAGCTATAGGGAGGAGATGGAAGAGCGTACCTTAGGGTCAGTTGGTTATGTAATTACTTACATTTCTTTTAAAAAGAAATAGACCCAACACAATTAATATAATTCCGCCGATTATATTTTCATTATTGTTAAAAAATGCAAAACAGTATAGTCCTATCGAAATACATAATATTCCACTTAAACCGTAAGTTAAAATGCAAAGTAAGTCATCGATAGCAATATTTACAATAATGCCTAAAAGGTGTTGGTTAAATGTTGTCCCTCTATTCAATAAGTCTTTGGAGAAATTAAAAGCAGTTTTTTCACGTTGTCGAAGTTCATTAACAAGTCTATCTTCGGAGTATTTAGGAAAATTTTGATCTTGATTTAAAATAAACTTTTTGAAAATTTTGTTATATCTGACAGCAGTCCTCTCATTACGCAATACTTCGTATGCTTGATGCACTTTAATAAAGTCATTTTGATTAATAGAACTTAATGCCTTTTTTGATTCACGCAGATAGCTTTTAAATAATTCGAAAGAAGAAAATTTGTAGCCCAGTCCTAATATTTTATAATAGTTCTCCATTTCCATTAAAGAAACTAAATTTTAACCTACAATCGAAAAACATCGCGACCAACAACCAACAACTAACAACTAACAACTAACAACCAACAACCAACAACCTCTAATGAAAATACTCCTTCATCCTCTCAAAAAAGCTCTTATCTCCCTTACCTGGATTAGGTTTGAAGTTTTCTGCGTCGCGAAGTTTTTCTAATGTTTTCTTTTCTTCGGTGCTGAGTTGTTGCGGTGTCCAAACGTTGATGTTCACTAACAAATCTCCTTTTGCATAGGAGTTTAAAGCAGGAACACCTTTTCCTTTTAAGCGAAGTACTTTTCCGCCTTGCGTACCTGGATCTATTTTAATTTTCGCTTTGCCTTCTATCGTCGGAACTTCTACAGAACAACCTAAAGATGCATCAGCAAAAGAAATGTATAAATCATAAATTAAATGTTCACCATCACGCTGTAAACTTGGATGTGGGATTTCTTCTACTACAATGAGTAAGTCACCCGGAATTCCTCCGCGCTCTGCTGCATTTCCTTTTCCACTCACCGATAATTGCATGCCTTCAGAAACACCTGCCGGAATATTGATGGTAATAATTTCTTCTCCTTGTTGTACACCAGAACCCGTACAACCTTTGCATTTGCTTGCTATCGTTTGTCCTTCGCCGTGACAAGTAGGACATGTAGTGATGGTTTGCATCTGTCCTAAAAAGCTATTCGTCACTCTACGAATTTGTCCGCTGCCCTTGCACATATTGCAAGTAGAAAATGCTCCAGTACCTGCTTGCGCACCCGATCCGCCGCAAGTTTGACACGCTACAAGCTTATTTACTTTTATTTTTTTCTCGGCGCCTTTTGCAATTTCTTCGAGCGTAAGTTTAACTTTTATTCTGAGATTGGTTCCGCGGTTAACTGTTCTTCTTCCACCACGACCTTGTCCGCCACCGCCACCAAAAAAGCTTTCAAAAGGATTTCCGCCTCCGAAAATATCTCCAAACTGACTGAAGATATCTTCCATGTTCATGCTCTGTCCACCATGACCACCGTTGCTTCCTAATCCGCCATGTCCAAATTGATCGTAGCGAGTTTTCTTATCTGGATTACTTAGTACTTCATACGCTTCAGCAGCTTCTTTGAATTTATCTTCCGATGATTTATCACCTGGATTTTTATCGGGATGGAATTTCAAAGCCATCTGACGATACGCCTTTTTTATTTCAGCTTCTGTAGCGCCTTTAGCAACTCCTAATACTTCGTAATAATCTCTCTTTGACATGCAATATTATTTTTAGTGCGGATGTTTTTTTATTTAAAAATTAATTCTTCAGCACTAGATCTAAATTCTATTTTTTTATTTTGATGGACTTAATAACCTACTACTACTTTAGCGTATCGAATTACTTTTTCGTTTAGCCAATAGCCTTTCTCTACTTCGTCGATTACTTTATCTTTCATGTTTTCATCGTCCGTAGGAATCTTGGTAATGGCTTCATGTAATTCCACATCAAATTCTTTTCCGATGGATTCCATAGGCTTTAATCCGCGTTGCTCTAGCGTAGCCATTAACTTTTGTTGAATCAAAACAATTCCTTCTCGGTTCGAGGCATCCACCTCAGAAGTCATAGCTTTCAATGCTCTGTCAAAGTCATCCAAAATGGGTAATAGAGAGGAAATAATGTCAGACCCAGCCGACTTTATCATCTCTACTCTTTCCTTCATCGATCGGCGTTTATAGTTCTCGAAATCGGCATATTGGCGTAAATGATGATCTTTTAATTCAGCAATTTCCTTCTCCAACTTCCCTAAAGGATCTTCTTCAATTGGCTTTTGTTCAGAAGCTTCCGCTTCTGATGATCGTAATATTTCTTCTTCAACCAGGTTTTCAGTGTTCTCTGGCTTTATTTCCTTTTCTTGGCTCATCGACTCTTTCTTGAATAAACTAATTACTTGATTTTATGATTTTTTCTCCGCGGTTCAAAAATACTGCCATCAGGTTAATCTAGACAGTTTGTCAGCATTAGTTATCTAGAACTAATTGTGTGTAAAATTGGCTTCGAGAACCTCGGCTTCGAAAACCTCAGCCTGACCCGCCTGACCCGCCTGAGCTCCCTGAGTTCCCTGAGCCTGTCGAGGGCAGCTTTTTGTTGGCTTTCAGAACCTCAGCCAACCTCGCTCCTCGTGCTCCCTGAGCCTGTCGAAGGGAGCCTGTCGATAGCAGCCGTTTTTTTTCAATAAAAAAGCCCCTTGGTTAGGGGCTTCTTAAATTTAATTTGAATGGACTAATTAAATAAACAATATTATTTTTTTGTTGATTTAGCTAGGTACGAATCAAGCGCTGATTCTAAACTTGCACCACGTAATCCTTTTGCTACGATAACACCGTTTCCGTCAATCAGGAAACTAGCAGGAATAGAGTTTACACCGTACATCGCTGCACCACGTGACTGCCATCCCCCCAAATCACTCACATGGTTAGGCCATTCTAGTTGATCCTTTGCAATGGCTTTCATCCAAGCTTCTTTATTTTGATCGAGGCTTAAACTATAGACAGTGAAGCCTTTTGCATTCTTAAATTTTTGGTCTTTGTATTTGTGATATGCTGCTACAACATGTGGATTTTCCATGCGACAAGGACCACACCAGCTCGCCCAGAAATCTAAAAGCACCATTTTACCTTTTAACGAGCTAAGTGCGATAGTTTTTCCTTCTGGACTCGTAAATACCAAATCGGTGGCTTTATTACCTACCGCGGTACCCGTATTGGCTTGTGGATTCTTAGTAAATGAACTTAAAGTAAATACGGAAAGTGCGATAAACCCACTGATTCCTAATACAATTGCTAATTTTTTCATATAGTTTAAGATGTTTTTTTGTAAGATTCCTGCTCAAGGCAAAAATAATACCAAGTTCCCGTAGGCTTTTAATTATTTAATGTTTTATTTAAATTTTAATGATCTATTTAATTTTTAGACTTTAGACTTTAGTCCCGATAGCTATCGGGTTTAGTG
>JANOAX010000016.1:0-3429 GCA_031411335.1 Bacteroidota bacterium | reverse complement strand
ATTGGAGCAACAACGATTTGATGATAAATTTGAGTTTGAACTTAATATTTCAAGTGATGTAGATGCCAATTCATTATTGATTCCATCAATGATCTTCCAGCCGTTTTTAGAGAATGCCATTAAGCATGGAATTCGATATCTTTCTGGAAATGGTAAGTTATCATTGACGGTAAAAAGAGATGACCATACTGTTTACATATATATAGAAGATAACGGCATCGGAAGAGCAGCCGCCGCAGAATTGAATAAAATTAATGCGAGTGAACATATTTCACACGGTTCGCTCATTACTACGCGAAGGGTGGAAGCTTATAATAAAGCACATAACACTTCGATTCAATTAACGATTTTGGATTTGTTTGACGAACAAGGAAAGGCTTCCGGAACGCGCGTCGAATTGTTGATTCCAGTAAAATATAGAATTAAAGGAAAGGCAGTTAATTGATTTTTAAAAAATATTTTTTGAAGTTTATTTAGTTTTGCATGATTTGTTTTGGTAATATTGTTTTACAAAAGCTTATGTTTCGTAATAAATTTTATTCAAGATGATGAAAGCCTGCATAGTTGATGATGAGAAAAAAGGCCGTGATACGTTGCTGAAATTACTCGAAGAATATTGTAAGGATGTGGAAGTAGTTGGTCAAGCCGACTCCGTGGAAACAGCCTTTCAGTTTATTTCTAGTCATCAACCTGAACTGGTTTTTTTGGATGTGGAAATGCCAAGAGGAAGCGGATTTGAGTTGCTAAAGCGATTTGAGAACGTGAATTTCAAAACTATTTTTGTTACAGCGCATAATCATTATGCTATTAAAGCGATCAAGTTTGCAGCTGTTGATTATATTTTAAAACCCGTTGATGTCGACGAATTAGTTAGTGCCGTGTCGAGAGTAAGATCTGCTCCACCCGTGCAGCAAAATAATTATTCCGGATTGTTGGATAATTTGGAGAATAATAGAACAGGAAAGTTGGCAGTCCCCGTGAAAGATGGTGTTGCATTTATTCATACAAATGATATTATTAGAATGCAAGCTGATGGAAGCTATACACATATCTATACCTCAACTCAAAAATATACTGCATCAAAGAATATTAAAGAGTATGAAGATTTGTTGCAAGACATGAGTTTTTTTAGAGCACATCATTCTCACCTTATCAACTTAATTCACGTTAAACATTTTAGTAGAGTGGATGGTTATTTTGCTATGATGAGTGATGGATCTTCTGTCGAAGTTTCACGAAGAAAAAAGGACCATTTTTTACAACTGATGAATTTGTAATTTGACTAGCTTTAGGGCAAATGGATGAATGAAAGCATCGAGGGTTATTATTTGTTAAACTGTTATATATCAAGTTGTTGGTATTTGATGAATTCATAACATATTGGAGGTGACCAAAGTTTGGTCGAGGTTTAGTTTACCACTTATTAAGTTTTTCATACCAATTGTGGGGCTTATTAACCACTTGTAAATATAGCTTGACTTAGTCATAAATTTTACATTCTTTTGATAAGTGAAGGAGTGTAGTGACCGTGGTTGGAATTTCTAGAAATGAATTCCTAAAGTCATTTTTTTTTGCTCGAAAGTATATTGAAGTAACTTTTAATATTGGAAAAGATAAAATCTAAAATGATGAAGTTGTGTTATACTTCTTGCGAGAATAAATGGAAGTGGCTTTTGTGGCTACTCGATTTTGTTTTTCATTTAAGTTTGAAAAGTATCCGTAGTTTTTTTATTTTAATTCCTCCTCGACTAAACCACCAGGAAAAAATAAATTCTTCAGTTTGTAATTGTGAATTTATTTTTCCAAAATACTCAGCTTATGAATACATCTACATGTCCATCAACAGGAGAAAAAATTACTCTTGCTCAAAAAATTAGAAAGTACATTGTACTTTTAGTTTTATTATTTGTAACCCAATTCGGATATTCACAAAATTTAACGGTCGTTGCTGATCCTGGTTGTGCAACAGCTTGTTGTAAACAAACGAATCCCTGTTCATGCATGGCAGGTGTATTGGCCTCAGGTGGAGTGCCCCCTTACACGTATACCGTTTTCGGACCAGGTACATTCGTGGCCTTTCAATCCTGTTTGAATGGTTTGTGTCCGGGTACATACGTTTTTGAAGTTCGCGACGCCGCAAATAATCAAGTTGTTTTTCCAATTACGATTGGCGGACCCTGTTGTAGACTAACTTGTAGTGATACCACTATTTGCTTTGATCTTCCAGACTCTTCTCTGGTTTTGAAGAAGCCAACTTATACAACGGCTGATACTTCGCTCGCAGGTGGAGGTACTGGTCCCGTTCAGGGAAATATTAATTGCTCTTATGATTCTTTATGGAATAATTCTCCTGGAGTTTTTCCAGTAGGAACTACGGTTGTGACGTGGTATGTGTTGAAAAATGGAGTGTTGGATTCTTGTACGCAAAATGTAATTCGTAATCCGCCTTCAGCTTATAATATTATTTTTTCTACTTCGCCTCCCATTGTAGCAGGAGTGATTAATATTTGTAATGGTCAATCCATCACCTTCGTCGATAATTCAACAGGAACAACAGGTCGACTGTGGAATTTTGGAAATGGTTTTTATTCAATCAATCAAACAAACACACAGCCCGGTGTAAATTATCCTCCCGGAACGTATTACGATACACTCACTGTTTATGATGCTTGCGGAACACCGCACGATACCGCATTTATGGTTGTAGTGGATTCTGCATCGGGTCCCGATATTTTTTGCATCTCCGTAGTTTGTCCCGGCGATACAGTCACCTATCGAACTAATGCAATTTGTACAACCTATACTTGGGCAGTATCGGGAGGGGCATTTTTACCTCCTGGTCCAACGAGCACAAGCGATTCGGCAACCGTGATTTGGGGCTTGGGTTCTACTGGAACTATTTCATTAGGGGTGAGTGGATGTACTCCTCCATTGAATTGTCCATTCCCCACCATTAAAACAGTTCATATTGTTCCTGCCACATTACCAATAGCAGGTGATACGATAGTTTGTGCAGGATCTGAATCATGTTACGAAGTAGAATGTATTCCTGGAAATAATTATTCATGGGAAATATTACCAGCAAATGCAGGTGTGGTAACTGGAAATAATACATGTAGTATTTGTATTCAATGGGCTCCCGGTTTTTTTGGTCCTGTTACTATACAATTGAATTATCAAACTGGACGCTATCAAATCAACAAAAAGTAAAAATGCATATATCTGGCTCGTCTGTTGATCTTACATGGCATACGATAGGTGAAGTTGGGCACTGTGTTAGTACACCTTTTGGAACAGGGATTATACAGGAAATTAGAGAAAAGAGCAATGTACATATTGTTTTGTTATCGAGTGGAGGTGTTGGTAATTAGTTTTTACATATCTTTTTCTGTTGTTTGTTTGAATGTATATTTTTTTATCTTTTTTTTT
>JANOAX010000015.1:0-19281 GCA_031411335.1 Bacteroidota bacterium | reverse complement strand
TTTGAACCCATCACGCCAATCAAATCTTCTTTTCCATGCACAATCACACGTTGAGCGGTGAGTGTTTTGGGATCAAATCCACCCAATGTATGAAAGCGTAAAAATCCTTTGTCATCAATATGAGTAACGATGAATCCAATCTCATCCATATGAGCCGCCGCCATGATTTTCATCTTGCTTTGCCCCTTCTTAATGCCTATCAAGTTTCCCATATTGTCGATGGAAACTTCGTCACATAATGGTTTTATTTCTTTTAAAATAAGGTCTCTTACTTTGGATTCATGACCAGGAGCCCCTGGTGTTTCACAAATTAATTTTAATAATGCTAAATTCATATGCTGGTAAATTTATGAGTACTAAATTAGATTAAATTTATGAAATGATAAAGTAGTCTTAATATCGTTCTAGAAGTTTTCTAGTGGATTTTTCAAAGAAAGAACACAACACACCCTTAAATCTTAGTAAGTTTAATCGTGTTTGCCGTTGATCGTGAATGTAATGGAGTACTTGCAACATGAATGATGTAATCACCTTCGCTGATAAAATTTAACTCTTCTAAATATTTTTTGGTGTCGGCAACGGTGTCATCTGAACTTTCATATTTATCATAGTAAAAGCCACGAATACCCCAAACCAAATTTAAGGTGTTAAGAATGGGAAGATTATCAGTGAAAACATAGATCGGAGTCTTGGGTCGTTGCGCTGCAATTTTAAATGCCGTCATTCCCGAGTGAGTCATAGTAACGATAGCACTGGCATGGGTTTGCTTCGCCATCAAAGCAGCGATGTAACAAATGTTTTCGGGGATAAAGTTTGGAGAATCTTTTGCAGGCGCATGTTCTCTAAAAAATATCACATCTTGATCTTCAATTTCCCTAATAATTTTTTGCATCGCTTCCACTGTCCCAACTGGAAATACACCTACGGATGTTTCTGCACTTAGCATCAACGCATCGGCACCATCAAATACAGCATTTCCCACATCGTTCGCTTCTGCGCGCGTTGGACGATAACTGGTAATCATGCTCTCCATCATTTGTGTAGCAATGATTACGGGTTTGGCGGCTTGATTGCATTTTTTTACGATGGCTTTTTGAATCACGGGTACTTTCTCCATCGCCATCTCTACTCCTAAATCTCCACGTGCAACCATAATACCATCGCTTACCGCAATAATAGCATCAATATTTTTTACTGCTTCTGGTTTTTCAATTTTAGCGATGACTCGCGTTCTGCTATTGGCTTCTTTAATAATATTTTTTAGTTCAATAACATCTTCCGGCTTTCGCACAAACGAAAGTCCAATCCACTCCACATTATTCTCCAAGGCAAACTCTAAATCTTTTCGATCTTTTGCAGTTAAGCTGGGAAGCGAAATAATGGTGTTTGGTAAATTCACTCCTTTACGTGAAGAGAGGGGACCGCCATTAATGACTTTCGTTTTCACCCTTTCATCGGCTAAAATTTCAATCACTTGCAATTCGATTTTTCCATCATCTACCAATACCATGTCGCCTACATTCACATCATTGAAAAAGTTAGGATACTTAATAAAGACTTCCTTGCTAGAGCCAGGAACTTCTCGGTGATTTAAAAGAAGTTCATCACCATTTTTCAAAACGATATCTTTCTCTTCCAAATCACCGATTCGAATTTTTGGTCCTTGCAAATCGAAGAGTATAGCGACATGCGACTTCAACTTCGCGTTCAATTCACGAATCGTCGTGATGGCTTTTTGCATCAATACATGATCACCATGTGATCCATTAATTCGGCATACATCCATGCCGGCTAAAATCATTTTTTCTAAAATAACTTCGTTCAAACTGGCAGGACCAATCGTTGCAATAATCTTGGTGCGTGTATTTATTTTATAATTCATTTTACGGGTGGTAATTTAGGCAGCGTATCATCTGCTTCAAAAATGGGTTCAAGGATTAAAAAATTTTCTGCCGACTTAATTTCGGTCGGATCCAATTCTTGGGCACTGCTTATAATTTTTATGCTTAAAATATGCTGTAAAACCTGATCAACATCAGTGTATCGACTTACATTTTTAATAACAAAAAAGTAGTCGACTTGTTTTAATTCAGGAATAAATAAATTGTTTGGTGTTTTATTAGTGATTAAATAAATTTCTTCCTCGTCCTCTGTCAAAAATAAAAAATAAGGAAAATGACTTGTGGTTCCTTTTTTTCCCATTTTCATTTCCAAATCTAATTTTTTCTCCAGACTGTAACCCAACGTATTATTCAACTCAGCGCAAAGTTTATAATCACGATAAGCGCAATAAATGGCGATCACCACAAAATCAAAATCGGGTGTAAAATCAAGGGTATGGGTTTGTTTCTTAGCCACGCATCAAAAGTAAAGGCAAGAAATGGATTTGAGGATGATTTTGGCATTTAATTTACTTTTTGGAACACAGATTTATTATGATGGTTATGATTTGTTAAGATCCCCCGCCCCCAGCGACCGCCGCGCCTCTTTGCGCCCCTTGCGGTTAAACTGTAAATAATATGAGAGCTAAAATATAATACTTTCAATAAATATACTTCGCATCGCGAAGCCTCGCGACGTGTTTATTCGAATTTCGCGTATTCGCGTATTCGTAATTCGTACATTCGTATCGATTCGTAATTCGTATCCTCTCTTTTCCCTACTTTCGCACCATGATTCTCGGAGACGAATATTTTATGCGAGCCGCTTTGGCAGAGGCGAAGGAAGCATTACTTCAAGACGAAGTTCCCATCGGAGCCGTGATTGTTGCTAACGGACAAATCATTGCACGAGGACACAATATGGTTGAAAAGTTGAATGACGTAACCGCACATGCCGAAATGATGGCGTTTACTTCTGCGGCAGAAAATTTAGGAGGAAAATATTTAAAAGATTGTACTTTGTACGTTACTTTAGAGCCTTGCACTATGTGTGCTGGAGCTTCTTTTTGGACACAGATTACTCGAATTGTTTACGGCGCTTCTGACGAGAAACGTGGCTTTTTACAAATTTCATCTGCAAAAAAAATACTCCACCCAACCACCGAAGTGCAAGGAGGAGTACTCGAATCCGAATGCTCGGAAATATTGAAATCTTATTTTAAGTCGAAGCGATAATTATACGTTGATCGCTTGTAGTACTTGCAAGGTTAAAGGCTTGTTTAAGAATTTGCGCACGTACGGATTTTTGTTTGCACGATTCAAATCCTTGAAACTTTCAGAGGTAGAAAGCATCACTACCTTCATCTGCATTCGTTGATCTTCAGGTAATTTTTCAAAGGCTTCTAAAAACTGAAATCCATCCATTTGTGGCATCATGATATCTAAGAAGATAACATCAGGCCATTTGTCTTTAGAGGTAGATTTTAAAAAATCCATCGCTTCCGTGGCTTCTTGAAACGTAATTACGTTCTCCGCGAATTCATTCGTCTCGATGAGTTTTTTATTGATGAAATTGTCTAATGAATTATCATCAATCAACATGGCTGTTGTGTACTTTGCCTTCCCGCTCTTCGTTTTCTGCGACCCACTTACGTGTGTCATTGTCTGACTGCTCATAGTTTAAATTGTCTTCTGTGTAATTTTTTGTTTTGTGGTTAGTGTTTATAGAAGGCTTGATATGGATTAAAACGAAAATCAAGACCTGTGGTTGATCTAATAAATCAATTCCCTTACATTCATCTTGCAAAATGTCTTGCAAATCTTACAAGAGCATTTTAGAAAGGCTTATTTTCAGAGGGAAACCCATAAAATAGGAACAGTCGGCCCTAGGCCAACTGCTCCATCCAAACCAACCAACAGCCTAACAGATCTCACCCTGATGGGTAATCGTGCATTTAACGATTTCTCCATCAATTATGCAATAGAGTTAACTATTGCATAAGCTGGGTTAACCTGCCATCCGAAGCTTTTGTTGAACCACTTCCGGCACCATACTTTCTACATGGTAGCCGTAGAGGCCAATATATCCTGCTTCTGGGAAGGGGACCATATCAAACCAGATATTTAATCCGCTGAAAGCCACCTTGCACCCGCTCGGATTTGTATTTTGAAGAGATTGTGTAATCTCGGGGTATGCATTGAGCACATTGTCGGGAATTTTACTTCCTTTTCGAACTTTCCACTCGCTGAGTAGAGGGAGTGCCGTTAAATTAGAATCCAATAATCGCATGTCATATCCTATGCGTATCACTGGAAAGGCATCCTGCATGTCATTTGTTGATTTGTTTTCTTTTTTCATTTTGTTGTGAATGATTACTCCACAATGATACCCCAAAGGTTACGCCCCAAGTGATGAATTTTAGATGGAAACTTACAATGGGTTATGTGAATCGCTTCGACCTTCGTACCTTTGTGGCAGATTTAAAAAATTATAGAATTATGCCATATCCAGAACAATTATGCGCTCCAATGCGCAATGAACTCACTAGCATTGGATTCGTTGAATTAAAAGATGCTCAGTCAGTAGATACATTACTTCCTACTTCAAATGGTGTTTCTCTTGTTGTGATGAACTCCGTATGTGGTTGTGCAGCGGGTGCAGCACGTCCAGGTGTGCGTCTAGCATTAGCGAATACAGAGGTAAAACCCGATCATTTATTCTGTGTTTTCGCAGGACAAGATGTAGATGCTACTGCGCAGGTTCGTAAGTACTTAGCTCCATTTCCACCGTCTTCTCCATGCATTGCATTGTTTAAAGATGGTAAGTTGGTGCATATGATTGAACGCCACCATATTGAAGGTCATTCAGCAGAGATGATTGCTGAGAATTTAGTGGCTTCATTTGATGAGTTTTGTAGCGTGAAAGCGTAAGCCAATCCCAAAAATCTTACAAAAAGGCGGTCTAATTAGGCCGTCTTTTTTTGTTTAGATGGATTTATCTAATAATAAAAAATCCATCTAAGAATAAATTCGGTTAGCCTTTGAACTTTTTCGAGAAGGGACAACTTCCTTCTTTCTCCAAAGTAGCAAAAATCAAATCTTTTACTTGATCTCGAAGTGCATTTGCATCATTCTCTGTTAATCCTATCGTTGAAATAGAAGGATGGACTATGATTCGAGATAGTCCAGGTCGCAATAAAAACTTTTGACCTTTTCGATCTGGGAAAATGCACCAGTTGTCGAGGAAAGTGATAGGAACAATGGGTACTTGCATTTCTATAGCTAGCTTGAATGCTCCGTTTTTAAAGGGACCTAATTCTGGAGAACAATCTGGTATGGTTGCCTCAGGAAAAATGGCTAAGCTGATTCCCTTTTCTAGATCTTTTCGAGCTCTCTTATAAGCTTTATGTGAATCTTTGATACTACTGCGGTCTACTGATATATTCATTCTTTTGAAAAAGATATTGAAGAGTGGAACATTTCTTAGCTCTGCCTTTCCCATAAAATGAAAGTAGTTAGGGAAAGCAATGTTCGCAGTTAGAATATCGAGATAGGAGCTATGGTTAGGAGTGAGAATATAGGCTTGTTTAGCATCAATCTTTCCTTCATTGCGAATGGTGTAAAAAATACCCGTAGAGAAAAGGATACAATGGGCCCATACTTTTTTTAATCGGAAAGCATATTTAAACCACTCTTCACGACTCAATAAAATGAGAAAGATGGGATATAAAGGAAGGAAAAACAAGAGTCCGCTTAAAAAGAACCAGACACACCAGATTCTCCGTAAAAGGAATGAGATATATTTCACTTTGCAAAGATACCAAAGTATTCTTCTTTTATTTTCACACCATGGTTCGTCTCTTCATAAAGCGTGGTTACAGAGGATGGGTTGCTCGGCTTCTGTCATTCACAAACAGTGAAAGAGCCTTAGGTTGGCAAAAGAAACAACCTAAAACTTTTCGCTTTATTGTTTTGCGTTTTGATCCTCAGCATTTTCGGGGGTTACCGCTTACGTTCTTGACGATTGGTATCTTTCTAAATGCGTTTATATTATCTAACGTCGCAGAGGAGCTTTTTGAACTTTCTCGGCTATCGAACATTGATAAAGCCTTGGCAAATTATTTTTTTTCGCATAGGAATGAACATGTTGCTCAATGGATATATTTTTTCACGCAAATTGGTAGTTTTCCGAGTGTATCCATTGTCATGTTGGTTTTTGCAGGTTTAATGATATGGAAAAAACGTTACCATTCTTTGATCTCATCGTTTGCGGCTTTATCAGCAAGCACATTGACTGCTTATGCCGGTAAATGGTATTATCAGTTACCCCGACCATTGGAGTTGGCGTGGTACGAGGAGTTTTCCTATTCTTTCCCCAGTGGACATGCTACGGTGGCAATGGCTTTTTATGGGTTTTTGTTTTATCTCCTCTTGATGTATTTGACTTCTGCTCGAATGAAGTATTTCATTTTTTGTCTCGCACTTCTTTTTATTTTAGGGATGGGTTTTTCTAGAATCTATTTATGCGTTCATTACCTAAGCGATGTGCTCGGTGGATTTGCCATTGGATTTGTTTGGTTGATTTTTTCGATCGCCATACTCAGCTGGTTGGATTTTAGAAAGGAAATTTATGCTAATACCAACTCCTAGTATATTTTAGTCCTTTCTGCTTCCCGATAGCTATCGGGACTCTTTTTCACCAATACTTCTTATACCCGGAATTGGTATAAAAACTGAGAATCGCTTATCTTCGCAATCTTATGGAAACTGTAGTTAGTGGTATTCGCAGCACCGGAAATCTGCATCTTGGAAATTATTTTGGAGCAATGAAAAATTTTCTTCGTATGCAAGAAGAGAATCAATGTTATTTCTTTATCGCCGATTATCATTCACTCACTACCCATCCTAAGCCACAAGATCTGCGTCACAATGTACGTCAAGTTTTGGCAGAGTATTTAGCCTGTGGATTGGATCCCGAAAAATGTACACTCTACGTACAAAGTGATGTTCCTGAAGTTACCGAATTGTATTTGCTGTTAAATATGCACGCCTACATGGGCGAGTTAGAACGTGCCACTACATTTAAAGAAAAAGCAAGAAAGCAACCCGATAATATCAACGCCGGATTATTAACGTATCCAGTATTAATGGCTGCCGATATTTTATTGCATAGAGCGTCTAAAGTTCCTGTAGGAAAAGATCAGGAACAACATTTAGAGATGACACGCCAATTTGGAAATCGTTTTAATCGCATGTATGAAGTCGATTATTTTCCCGAGCCGCAAGCGTTTAATTTCGGTGTGCAGTTAGTTAAAGTACCAGGGTTAGATGGGACTGGGAAGATGGGCAAATCAGAAGGAGAAGGCAATGCCGTTTTTCTTTTTGATACCGACGAGGCTTTAAAGAAAAAAGTGATGCGTGCAGTTTCTGACGGTGGACCTACAGAGCCTAACAGCCAGAAACCAGAAGCGATACAAAATCTTTTTTCCTTGATGGATCTAGTTTCTACAAAGGATACTTTGCAATTTTTTGAAGATGCATTTAATAATTGTACTATTCGTTACGGTGATATGAAGAAGCAATTAGCTGAAGATATGATCGTTTTTGTGAGTCCGATAAGAAGCCAAATTACCGAAATCTTAAAAGACGAATCGTTATTAACGAATGTGATGAAAAGAGGAAAAGAAAAAGCCCAAGCCTCAGCCCGAAAAACAGTAAGCGAAGTCAGAGAAATTATGGGGATTCGGTATTAGCTGGTAGGCATATAAAACGCCATTTTTTAACACTAAAGGGCACTTGAGGACACTATAGAACACTTGAGTTGTAAAGTAAAATTATTTCCTTTCTAAAACCTATATCGTTGACGAAAAATCATTCTATAAATAAAAGATTGATTAAGTAGTTTGATTGCATCTCTATAGTGCACTTTTGTGACCTCTTGTGTCTATAGTGTTTAAAAAAAGCAATAATATGGAAGGAAGTATTTGAAAACTAAAAACCCCTATCTACACAGCATTTCGCTGGTAAATAGGGATAATTGTTTTGTAATGTATGTTTCCTTAAATAGGAGTTACGGCTTTAATGAATTTCACATTAATTTTTTCCATCAATGATTTACAGAATTCATAGTTTCGAGTGGAAACCGCCCGGCGAAAAATATTAAGATTTTGTAGTGAAATAAAGTAGTAGTCGCTTCTTAAATAATTACTATCAATTTGTTTGTCGATGATCCCGTATTTCACAGCGCCGTTAATTAATTCAAATTTCGCAGTTTTGTTGAGATGCAATTCTAATTCGTTTCCTTTCATAGTGGGTGGTTTGTATACTATATACGGCAAATTACGATCCACAGTTTTAAGAAATGGTCTATATTCTCGTTAACCTTACATTAAGTGATAATTTTTTTTCCACATGAACTGATTGAAATTTGAAAATACGAGCCAAAATCCTGAATTTTGCTTGTTAAACGAGGAAAAAACAAGTTGTTTAATCTAAATCTTACATTTAGGATTTATTTACTTGAACTAGGATTTCGCGTAAAGTTAAAACCTACAACCCTTTTTCTTTCATTCTCAAATACCGAATAAAATCAGTGCTTTCCACTGTTGTAAATCCAACTGTACGCAGCAAAGTTATTAATTGACCGCGGTGATAGGTGCTATGATTTATCACATGTGTTATAATTTCTTCTACGCTGTTGAAGTAGGAGGTTCCATCGATAGATTTGAATTCTACTTCGCGTTGATATTCATTTTCATCAAGTAGCTCGATAAAGGAGACAAATGCTATTGAGTTTTGGTTTAATCCTTCTATAGCCTCGTCTAAATTCCCTTTGAAGGAATGGCTAGGCCAAGTGTTGAATGACTCACCATTTAATCGCGCCAACCAAATAAATTGCGCATCCCACAGATGATACAATGTTTTTCGAATGCTGGGAAAACTGCTCTTCAATTCTTCGTCAACTTTCGTGTCTGCTTTTTTTATCCAAGTGCAAATCCGATCGTTTGCCCAAACATTGTACTTGCATAGCTTAATTAAATGTGAATCCATCGCATTTTTATTTGCAATAAAAATAGGAAAAATTATGATTTAAAATTTGGAATGAAAGATTGTAACATCGCTTTTTGATTGATTAATGAATATGAAAAATAGTTATTAATTTCCTTTGCGTCCCGATAGCTATCGGGACTGCGTCCTTTGCGAGCTAATTTTGCAAGTTAAATTACTTTATTTTTATTCCTCAACCAAAACTGATTTTCATAAAGAATATTCTTTTATTTTTATAATGAAATATGAATAATAGTCGTTGGTTTTCCTTTGCGACTTTGCGCCTTTGCGAGCCATTTTTGTGAATTTTTTACACGATAACTCTTATGTGTATACGGATATCTGTGTAGCGAAAAGTCTAGCGCTTTAATTTGGTTATAATCTGTTCTTGATTCAAGCAAAAAGTCTTGATTGTTTTTTTTAATTTGAAAGCAAACGACCGGGGCAAAAAAGGCGAAGAATATGCTAAGCAGGATTTTTTCTCGCGAGGCGCGAAGACGCAAAGTTATTTTTACAGAGGAAGATTATGTTTTTCTTAGAAATAGCAGAGCTAATCAATATTTAATCTCTAGACATCTAAAGTTCTCTATTCAACAAAGGCATATCCAGAATTTTCTGGAGGTATTTTTCTTTGACTACTTGTTGCATAGCAGCCGCATGTTTCAAGTGATGCATGTCGGTACCTAAAGCGCCAATGATGCCCATGTCTATAAGTTTCTCCCCAATCTTTTTCGCATCTGGACCATAATACCCAGCCAACGAATTCATGTTCAGTTGTAATGTAACGCCCATCTCGTAAAACCGCATGTATTGCTCTGGAGTACGGTACCAAAAAGGATAACGTTCAGGATGGGCTAAAATGGGTTTATAACCTAATACCATAGCTCTGAAAAATACCTGCTCTACATTGTCGGGC
This sequence comes from Bacteroidota bacterium, assembly GCA_031411335.1. GTDB lineage: Bacteria > Bacteroidota > Bacteroidia > AKYH767-A > OLB10 > JAJTFW01. Next base: position 9,438 of record JANOAX010000015.1, on the reverse strand, counting down.
GGATTGATATAAGAAACTTCAGTGAGTAAATAATTATCGCCTATGGTTAATAATTTCTCTTCTTCCAATTTGCGAATAAATCCATCATCGATATAATATTCAGCAGCGGCGCTAATTTCTACAGGAATGTTTTCTGCTTTTAATGCGGCACGAACCACTGCTAATCCTTCGTTTATATTTTCAGGAGTGTTTCTAAAATAATCACTCATGATATGCGGCGTAGTGATTAATTTAGAATAACCCAATCCATGTAAAATGCGAATGAGCTCTATACTTTCTTCAACGGTTTTTGCACCGTCATCAATCCCTGGAATTAAATGTGAATGCATATCTGCATTTAACCCAGCAAGATTAATGGGTTCAACTTCCTTCGATTTTGAAAATTTATTTAGGAGCGATTTAAACATGAGCGAATGCTTTTCGGAACCACGCTACCGTTATATCTAATCCTTCGCGACAGAGGTAGTTGGGCTCGTAGCCCAGCAAATTCTTTGCCATAGATATATCGGCCAAAGAATTTTTAATATCTCCTTTTCGCTCGGGGGCATAGGATGGATTTTTATCATTTCCAGATAAATCACCAATGATTTTATAAAGTTTGTTGACCGAAACACTCTCGCCTACAGCCACATTGTATACCTTATTGAAAGCTTCTGCATTGGTGGTGAATAAAGCCCGGATGTTTGCTTGTACTGCATTTTCCACAAAGGTAAAATCGCGAGTTTGCTCCCCATCTCCATAAATCACGGCATCCTTTCCAAAGAGTAGCGAATTCATGAATAATGGAATCGCAGCAGCATAAGGTCCATTCGGATCTTGATTAGGACCAAAAACATTAAAATAACGAAGTCCAACAATCTCCATCCCATAGTGCATAGCAAAAACAGAAGCATATAATTCATTAGTCAATTTAGATACGGCATACGGAGAAAGAGGTCTTCCTAAATTGCCTTCTTTTTTCGGGGAGATGGTTGAATCACCATATACTGAACTCGAACTGGCATAGACTACTCTATTTACTCCTGCATTCCGCGCTGCCATGAGCATATTAATAAATCCTGTTGTATTGGCATCACTCGTGGCAATTGGATTTTTAATGGATCTTGGTACTGAACCTAACGCCGCTTGATGCGTTAATAAATTCATGCCCTTGCACGCTCTTTCGCAATCGACTGGATTAGTTATGTCACCATCAATGAATTCGAAGTTGGGAAGGCTTAGAAAGGGCTCTAAATTGCGATGAAATCCATTGCTGAGATTATCCAGTACTCTTACTTTGGCTGCACCATGATGAATTAAATATTCCACAATATTAGATCCAATAAATCCGGCCCCGCCGCTCACTAAAACATGCGCGTTCTTAATGGCATCTGAGTGATAAACACGTGTGTATAAACTGGTCGCTGTCATAGAGTGAGGAACAAAAGTAATATAAAAAACTTTTAGTAAGTGAGGAGAAGATGAAACGTCGATTTTCTCGACTGAAGGAACTATTTCAAGTTGCTATTTTTAGTTTGTTAAATTATCTCAAATCGTATTGATTCTGATAATAATTTTGATATGCCCCAGAGGTAACTTCCTCCATCCATTTTTTGTTGGCAAGATACCAATCCACTGTTTTTTCTAATCCTTCTTCAAATTGTAGCGATGGTTTCCATCCCAACTCTCTTTGTAACTTAGAAGAATCAATGGCATATCGTAAGTCGTGACCGGCACGATCTTTTACATAGGTAATTAATTGCGCCGATGTGCCTTCCGATCTTCCTAATTTGCTATCGAGAATTTTACATAATAATTGAATGAGATCAATGTTCTTCCATTCGTTATGTCCACCGATGTTATAGGTCTCGCCATTTTTTCCGTAGTGGTAAATGACATCAATGGCCACTGCATGATCTTCAACAAATAACCAATCGCGAATGTTTTCTCCCTTACCATAAACAGGTACGGGTTTGTTATTGCAAATATTATTGATGGCTAATGGAATTAATTTTTCTGGAAAATGAAAGGATCCATAGTTGTTGGAACAATTCGAAATCACTGCGGGTAATCCGTAAGTGTCATGGTAAGCACGAACCATATGATCTGAACTTGCTTTGGAAGCAGAGTAGGGGGAATGTGGATCATATTTTGTTTCTTCTGTGAAGAAACCAGTTTCTCCTAAGGAGCCATATACTTCGTCGGTGCTGATGTGATAGAAACGCTTATTTTCAAAGTCGCCTTTCCAACTTTCACGAGCTGCATTTAACAAGTTTACAGTACCTACCACATTGGTCATGATGAATTCCATCGGATTGCTAATGCTTCTGTCAACATGTGACTCTGCCGCTAAATGGATAACACCGTCGAATTGATAAGTTGAAAATATTTCTTGTAGAAATATAGCATCACAAATATCACCTTTAACGAAACGATAGTTAGCTGCATTTTCAATATCACGTAAGTTCGCCAAGTTGCCTGCATAGGTAAGCTTGTCGAGATTGATGATCATATACTCCGGATAATTTTTAACAAATCGACGTACTACATGAGAGCCAATAAAGCCTGCCCCACCTGTGATGAGAATATGTTTTTTATTCATGTCTGTTTTCATTGAGATGAATTTCTATTGAAAAATTTAGTTTGATGAATTCAATTACCTTTAACGGATAAATGAAGTCAAGATTGTATTTCTATTGGTAACTATTTGCTAGTGGCCATCGATTTTTTCTGGAGAACTTGTTCCCATGCCCAAGCAGAGGTAATCATGTTTTCCAAACTATGTGTTGTTTTCCAGCCTAATTCAGTATTGGCAAACTTAGTGTCTGCGTATACTTTTTCTACATCACCACTGCGTCTAGGAACACATTCGTAATTCACTTTTACTCCGGTAACCGCTTCAAATGTTTTGATGATTTCCATAACGGATAATCCGTTTCCAGTACCTAAATTAAAAAGTTCGTATTTGTTTTTTGTTTTTGCACTCAACATTCTATCGATAGCTACCACATGCGCGCGTGCAACATCTACCACATGGATGTAATCACGAATGCAACTTCCATCTGGCGTATTGTAATCGGTTCCGAAAACTTTCATTTGCGAACGTTTTCCAATGGCAGTTTGCGTTACGATTGGGAAAAGATTCAAGGGAGGTCCCACTGGATATTCTCCAATCTTTGCAGAAGGATGTGCTCCTACTGGATTGAAATAACGAAGTGAAATAACTTGTAAGTCGTTTACTGAAGACGTATCTCTTAAAATATCTTCTCCAATCTTTTTTGTGTTTGCGTAAGGACTCTGCGCTGGTTTTACCGCTGCAAATTCATCAATCGGCAAATAGTCGGGTTCTCCATACACAGAACAAGAAGAAGAGAAAACGAAATTCTTGATTTTATTTTCTTTGCAGATTTCAATCAAGTTTAAAAGCGAAACTAAATTGTTTCTGTAATACTCGATGGGTTTCTCAACACTCTCACCAACGGCTTTAAAGGCTGCAAAGTGAATAATGGCTTCTACTTTATGAATACGTAAAAATTCCTGAACTGCACTTTTATTGTTCAAATCAATATTGCCAAATCCAGGACGTGTTCCAGTAATGGCTTCAATTGAATCGATCACTTCCGTATGTGAATTGCTGAGATTGTCGATGATGAATACGTCGTATCCTTTTTCAATTAATTCAACTACGGTATGTGATCCGATGTATCCGGTTCCACCGGTAACGAGAATGCCTGGTTTTTTTGTCATGCCTGTTTTTTCGTAATTATACGCAGAAAAACAGATTGAGGTTCATTATAAACTCCAATACTTTAGCTCTTTTATCTTTCCGTTGAGGATTCCTTTTAAATCTACAATTAATGCTTCAGGCTTAGCCATTTTTTTAAAATCAGCTTCAACAAGTGTTTTATACTCCTTGTGATTAACGGCAACTACGATGGCGTCGTAATCGTTAGCCGGTTGTTTTGTCAATTCGAATCCGTATTCTTCTTTCAACTCATCGCTGTTCGCGCGCGGATCAATAACATCCACATTCACACCATAGGACTTAAATTCATTGATGACATCTGATACTTTTGAATTGCGAATATCTTCTACGTCTTCTTTAAAGGTAGCACCCATCACTAATACTTTGCATTTGTTAAGATCCTTGCCCATCGCAATTAACTTTTTTACAGTTTGCTTGGCTACATAAAATCCCATACTGTCATTTACATAGCGACCAGAGTTGATAACCTGACTATGGTATCCTAATTCTTGTGCTTTATAGGTGAGGTAATACGGATCAACACCAATACAATGTCCACCCACTAATCCTGGCATGAATGGAAGGAAATTCCATTTTGTTCTGGATGCTTCAAGCACTTCGTATGTGTTAATTCCCATTTTATTAAAAATGATACTGAGCTCATTCATCAATGCGATGTTTACATCACGTTGAGTGTTCTCAATGATCTTTGCTGCTTCTGCTACTTTAATAGTGGTCGCTTTAAAAACGCCAGCTGTCACAACAATCTCATACATTTTTGCAATTTCTTCAAGCGATTCTGCATCACATCCTGAAACTACTTTTGTAATTTTTGAAATCGTATGTTCCTTGTCACCTGGATTAATCCGTTCAGGAGAATATCCAACTTTGAAATCTTCTTTGAATTTCAATCCTGAAATCTCTTCAAGAACAGGAATACAATCTTCTTCTGTGCAACCTGGATAAACGGTCGATTCATACACCACATAATCTCCTTTTTTTATCGCTTTGCCAATTGAATTGGTGGCGCCTAATAAAGGTTTTAAATCGGGTAGTTTATGTTCGTCGATAGGAGTAGGTACAGCTACAATAAAAAAGTTGGCTTCTCTTAATTCATCTATCGAATCCGTAAAGTGAATATCGCATCCTTCAAAGCAACTGGGATCTAGTTCACCACTTGGATCAATATTTTTTCGCATCATTTCAACGCGCTCCTTATTGATATCAAAACCAATGACAGATACTTTTTTTGCAAATTCAAGTGCAATCGGTAGGCCTACGTAGCCCAATCCAATGACTGCTAATTTTTTCTTCTTAGTGATTATATCGTTATACATTACTGTAGCGGATTTCCGGTTTATTAAATTTTCTTAATGAATAAATTCTTTCTATGATGTCTACTACTTTAAGTCCTTCCAACGCATTTGTTGTCATGATGGTTCGACCTTTTAAAGTATCAATAACATTCTCTATAATGTAATGATGGTTGGCAGCAGAACCTTTGTAAGTTCCGTAATCGTTAGCTGGATTTACAGGAGGTAAATTCGGCATGGTATAGCCTTCAATATGACAATACTCAACTTCATTCATGTATTGCCCTCCAATCTTCAAACTTCCTTTACTTCCAATTACTGTAATGCTACTTTCTAAATTAGTATCGAATACAGAAGTAGTATAATTTACTGATCCCATCCCGCCGTTCACAAATTTAAAATTCACGATGCCGGTGTCTTCAAAAGCAGTTGTTTTTTGATGATTGAAATCGGAAAATACACCTTGAATATCGGTAATATCACCAAACACCCAATACATGATATCAATGAAATGAGAGAACTGTGTAAACAGTGTGCCACCATCTAAATCACTCGTGCCTTTCCATCCACCTTTTTTGTAATAGCGATCATCGCGATTCCAAAAACAATTTAATTGAACGAGAAAAATTTCACCAATTAATTTTTTTTCTACAACGCTTTTGAGCCATTCTGAAGGCGGAGAATATCTATTTTGCATGACACCAAAAACGGTGCGAGATACTTGAAGGGCTTTGTAAATTATTTTTTCGCAATCTGCTTTGGTAAGCGCCATCGGTTTTTCGCAAACGATATGCTTACGATTTTCTAAAGCGATTAGAGAGTGTTTTGCATGAAGTCCGTTTGGAGAACATACATTCACTACATCAATTTCAGGATGTGCAGCAAGCATCTCTTCTGGAGAAAGATAAAAGGGAGTATCAGACGATTCGCCTAATTTTAATTCGTTTTTTGGAAGTACATCGCAAATAGCTACCAATTCTGATTCTTCATTACGACGAATCATTTCAGCATGACGCATACCAATGTGACCGCATCCGATTACAGCGAACTTAATTTTTTTATCTTGGTAATTGCTCATACATCAATTCGGCTAACTCGATTTGCACTTAGTTTGTATTGTTGCTTACTCTCTGGACAGGCAGCTAACCCATCTGCATCAAATTTCAATCGATGACCATATTCACTCATCCAACCCATTTGCTTAGCGGGATTGCCTACCACCAATGCATAGTCAGGAACATTTTTAGTAACTACGGCTCCTGCACCAATGAAAGCAAATCGACCAATATCATGTCCGCACACGATAGTCGCGTTAGCCCCAATAGAAGCACCTTTCTTCACAACCGTTTTTGAATATTGATCTCTGCGGTTAATGGCACTGCGCGGATTATTTACATTCGTAAAAACCATGCTAGGACCTAAGAAAACATCATCTTCACAAGTAACACCGGTATAGATAGAAACGTTGTTTTGAATTTTAACATTGTTGCCAATAATCACTTCAGGAGAGATAACCACATTTTGACCAATATTACAATTTTCTCCAATAGTACAATTGGGCATAATATGACTAAAGTGCCAAACCTTTGTTCCTTTTCCAATGATACATCCTTCATCAATAACTGCAGAAGGGTGAGCGCTATAATCCATTTAATTTATTCGGTCTTGATGGAGAAAAGATGGGTGATGAATCTTTCTCATGTAATGAATAATTTCAATGTACTGATTTAGTATGTTAAATCAGTACATTGAAATTGGAGTGTCAAATTCTGTTTGTTCAACAGAACTATGCAAATCGATGTTCTGTTTTATTTAATTCTTCGGCGGGTAAACTTTTGAAATAGTCGTAAGTGATTTTTAATCCTACTTCTCGACTAATTTTTGGTTCCCATCCAAGAATTTCTTGAGCTTTCGTAATATCTGGACGACGTTGTTTTGGATCGTCTTGGGGTAGCGGATGCGTAATTAATTTTTGATTCGTTCCAGTTAGTTTAATAATCTCTTCACCGAATTCACGAATAGTAATCTCTTGAGGATTTCCAATGTTTACAGGGTAAGCGTAGTTGCTTAATAACAATCTGTAAATTCCTTCGATGAGATCATCTACATAGCAAAATGAACGTGTTTGTGATCCATCTCCGAAAACCGTTAAGTCTTCACCGCGTAAGGCTTGACCAATAAATGCTGGCAATACACGTCCATCATTCAGTCGCATACGCGGACCATACGTATTAAATATACGCACGATTCGAGTTTCTACATTATGATAGGTATGATAAGCCATTGTAATCGCTTCCTGGAATCGTTTTGCTTCATCATAGACACCACGTGGTCCAATTGGATTTACATTTCCCCAATAGTTTTCTGTTTGTGGATGAACTGTAGGATCACCATATACTTCACTCGTAGAAGCTACTAAAATTCGCGCATTTTTAACTCGCGCAAATCCTAATAAGTTATGGGTTCCTAACGATCCAACTTTTAACGTTTGGATAGGAATTTTCAAATAATCAATCGGACTTGCAGGCGAAGCAAAATGAAGGATGTAATCTATCTGTCCAGGAACATGAACAAATTTACTGATGTCGTGATGATAAAATTCAAACTCTTTTAATTTAAAAAGATGTTCTATATTTTTTAAATCACCCGTGATGAGATTGTCCATCCCAACTACATCGTATCCTTCTTTAATAAATCGATCACATAAATGGGAGCCCAAGAATCCTGCTGCTCCGGTGATGAGTACCCTTTTTTTTGTTGACATACAAGTCGATATTTTTTTTATTTTAAGAAAATGCTGGAATCTGTGGAGAAACGGTTTCTCTTCCCATGCTATTATAGTGGAATCCTAATTCTGCCATACGTTGTAAATCATACAAATTACGACCATCAAAAATTACTTTTTCTTTCATGGTTTCTTTCAACTTATCAAAATCAGGAGTACGGAATAGTGCCCATTCGGTAGCAATCAAAATAGCATCTGCATCTTGAGCTGCCTCATAAGGATCATTTGCATAATGAATCACTTCTCCAATTGTCCGCTTCACATTCTCCATAGCTTCTGGATCAAATGCACTAATAGATGCGCCTGCAGCAATCAAGTCACGTATAATATACAAGGCTGGTGCCTCACGAATATCATCTGTATCTGGTTTGAAAGCAAGACCCCAAACCGCGAATTTTTTGCCCGCTAAATTTCCACCGTAATGTTGTTTTAATTTCTCAACAAGAACGGTTTTTTGAGTCTCGTTAACTTCCATCACAGAAGAAAGAATTTTGAAATCGTAATTGTAGTCTTGTGATGTACGATAAAGTGCTTGCACATCTTTCGGGAAGCAAGATCCACCATATCCAATTCCTGCAAATAAGAAACGCTTTCCAATTCGAGAATCAGAACCGATGCCGATACGAATAGCATCTACATTAGCACCTACTTTCTCACAAAGATTAGAAACCTCATTCATGAAAGTGATTTTAGTAGCTAAAAATGCATTGGCTGCGTACTTTGTTAATTCAGCAGAACGCTCATCCATAAAATAAATAGGATTTCCTTGACGTACAAAAGGAGCATATAAATCACTCATTACTTTTTTAGCAACTTCACTACGTGTTCCAATAACAACGCGATCAGGTTTCATGAAATCATCCACTGCATATCCTTCACGTAAAAATTCAGGATTCGAAATCACATCAAAGTGTACAGTACAAGTTTTTGCAATGGCTTCACGAACTTTTTCAGCGGTCCCAACAGGAACTGTACTTTTATTAATTACAATTTTATAATCTCTTATTAATCGACCTAATTGAGCAGATACACCCAGTACATAAGAAAGATCTGCAGATCCATCTTCGCCTGGAGGTGTTGGTAATGCTAAGAAAATAATAGTAGCATCTTTTACTGCTTCTTCCAAATTGGTTGTAAATTGTAAACGACCTTGTTTTATATTTCTTTCAAAAAGTACATCTAAATGAGGCTCGTAAATTGGAATAATGCTATTGCGCATTTTCTCTACTTTATTAGCATCAATATCGACGCAGGTAACATGGTTTCCCATTTCTGCGAAACACGTCCCGGTAACTAATCCAACATATCCGGTTCCAACTACTGCAATGTTCATATTTTTTTGTTTTTAATTGTTTACCTAGTTTATACTAAAAATTCTAATAAATGTTACGACTAACGATTGACAAATTCTAATACACTTGAAGTAATATGGGCTAGGTCTTCATTTGTTAATTCAGTATGCATGGGCAAAGAAATTACATGTGCACATAGGTCTTCTGTCACTGGGAAGTCGCCGTGCTTATACCTCGGATCTGTGTATGCTTTTTGCATATGCAATGGAATCGGGTAATAAATCATTGAGGGAACTCCCTTACTCTCTAAATGCTCTCTCAAAG
>JANOAX010000014.1:0-8614 GCA_031411335.1 Bacteroidota bacterium | reverse complement strand
GCAACGATGGCGGTCATTTTACCGATGTCAGCGCACAGGCCAATATCTATGGAAGTGTTATTGGTTTTGCTTCTTTAAGTAGATGGAGTGAACGTGCTGCATATGATTCTACCGCCGAAACCAGTTTGTATATTCATAAAGATTTTCGAAAGCAAGGAGTCGGTAAGCAATTGTTGGAAGTATTGGTGCTCGAAGGTGAGCAGTTGGGATTGCATTCATTGATAGCAAGGATTACACATGGCAATGAACAAAGTGTTTATCTGCACGAACGATTGGGTTTTACAGTGATCGGTACATTGCGTGAAGTAGGAGTAAAATTTGGTGCATATCATGACGTACATATGTTGCAAAAAGTGTTTTAGTTTTTTTGATTTGTAAATATTAAAAAGTAGTTTTTATTAGAAGTTAAGTAAAATGGCGAAAACGAAAACAGTCTTTTATTGTCAAAATTGTGGAGCTAATTCCGTGAAGTGGATTGGTAAATGTCCTTCGTGTAACGAATGGAATACCTATTCAGAAGAAGTAATTCAACCTACCGCAAAGGAGAATCAATGGAGAACATCTCCACTTAAGGAATCAAAAGCGAATAAGCCTCGTTTGATTTCTGAAATTGCATTGGAGTCAAGCCCTCGAATTGAAATTCCTGATGCAGAATTGATGCGTGTACTCGGTGGTGGAATAGTTCCAGGTTCATTAATTTTATTGGGTGGTGAGCCCGGCATCGGAAAGTCGACCTTGTTATTGCAACTCGCTATAAATTTAAAAGGCAAGAAAATTTTATACATTTCAGGAGAGGAAAGTGAACATCAAGTAAGGATGCGCGCCGAGCGTATTGGTAAATTGCAAAGTGAATGTTATATCTTAACAGAAACGACAACGCAACAAATTTTTCATCAAATAGAAATTCTACAACCCGATTTAGTCATCGTAGATTCTATTCAAACATTATATTCTAACGTCTATGAATCGGCGCCCGGAACCGTTTCTCAAATACGTGGATGTGCAGGAGAGTTATTACGCTTTGCAAAGGAAACAGCAACTCCTGTTTTACTTATCGGACATATTACAAAGGAAGGTTCCATAGCAGGACCAAAAGTATTGGAGCACATGGTAGATACTGTCTTGCAGTTTGAAGGCGATCGTCATCATGTATATCGAATTCTCCGCGCTATTAAAAATCGATTTGGATCCACCGCCGAGCTTGGAATTTATGAAATGCAAGGTGCAGGCTTGATTGAAGTTGCAAATCCATCTGCCTTACTTTTATCACAACGCGATGCAAGCCTCAGTGGTACCGCTGTTGCATGTACAATGGAAGGGGTGCGTCCATTTTTAATTGAGACACAAGCTTTGGTGAGTTCTGCAGTTTATGGGACGCCACAAAGATCTACAACGGGTTATGATTTGCGTCGACTTAACATGATTTTAGCAGTGCTTGAAAAACGATGTGGATTTAAATTAGGTGCTAAAGATGTGTTTTTAAATATAGCTGGCGGAATTCGTGTGGAAGATCCTGCCATCGATCTTGCTATTATTTGTGCTATACTTTCTTCTTCCGAAGATTTATCCATCGATCCCTCTTTTTGTTTTGCTGGAGAAGTGGGTCTAACCGGTGAAATCAGACCCGTAAATCGCATTGAAGCAAGAATCAACGAAGCAGCTCGATTAGGCTTCCAGAAAATATTTGTCTCGAGTTATAACGCTGGAACCGATAAATTGAAGGATAATGCGACCATCAAAGTAATTCCAGTTGGAAAGGTAGAAGAAGTTTTTGAGCTACTATTTGGATGAGTTTTTCGTCGCGAAGCTTCGCGTAAACACTTAACATCTAGCATCCAACATCTGCCATCGGCAAGCTCAGTCAGCAATCCCATCTCCCATCTAACTTCTGCCATCGACAAGCTCAGGCAGCACTCCCTTCTCCCTTGCGAAGCTTCGCGATCCCATCTCCTAATCTCCTAATCTCACCTCTAACATCTGCCATCGGCAAGCTTAGGCAGCGCTCCCATCTCCCTCGCGAAGCTTCGCGATCCTAATCTCCCATCTAACACGTATCTTTGCACCTCATGTCAATAAAGCAAAATATACGTCATTTAAGCCTGGATGAACTCAAAGAGGTTTTCGTTTCCAAAGGAGATAAAGCCTTTCGCGCCAAGCAAGTAAGTGATTGGCTGTGGAATAAATCGGCCCGTTCTTTTGATGAAATGACTAATTTGTCGAAGGAAACAAGAATCTTGCTCGAAGAGAATTTTACCATTAATCCCATCACGATTGAGACTTCGCAGGTGAGCCGCGATCGTACCATCAAAAATGCTTTTAAGTTGCACGATGGAAATATTGTGGAAGGTGTATTGATTCCGACCGATACCCGTATGACAGCATGCGTGAGTTCTCAAGTAGGATGTAGTTTGACTTGTAAATTTTGTGGTACTGGGAAGATGGACCGAGTTCGCAATTTGCATTTTGATGAAATCTATGATCAAGTAGCCATGATTCGGGACCAAGCTCAATCTAACTACGATATTGCGTTGAGTAATGTAGTGTACATGGGCATGGGTGAACCACTTTTAAATTATGCAAACGTTTTAAAAAGTATTGAACATATCACTTCACAACAAGGATTGAATATGGCGCCGCGCCGAATTACGGTGAGTACAGCTGGCATTGCCAAGATGATTAAGAAATTAGGTGATGACGAAGTAAAGTTTAATCTCGCATTATCACTGCATGCCGCGAATGATCAGAAGCGCGATCGTATCATGCCCATCAATGAAAGCAATAAGTTAGATGTGTTGGAAGAGTCCTTGAATTATTTTTATGAGAAGACGGGGACAAGAGTTACGTTAGAATATATCGTTTTTAATAATTTTAATGATAGCCTCGACGATGCCCGTGAATTAGCCGCTTTTGCGCGTCGTGTGGTAAGTAAAATAAATTTAATCGAGTACAATCCCATTGATGGAGGCGAGTTTCAAAAGACGACCGAACCTAAGATCAATGCTTTTATGAATGAGCTTTGGAAGCATGGTCATGTGGTTAATCTGCGACGTAGCAGAGGTAAGGATATTGACGCTGCGTGCGGTCAACTGGCTAATAAGTCCATCGTTTAACCTTCTTTTATAGTACTAATCCTCTTTTTTGATGTGATCAAAAGGTTACCTTAACATTAACTTAATATCATCTTAACATTGGACGTGTTATTAATGATTTGTTAACGTTGGAGGCTCTTTGGGATGTCATTTCGGGCAGAATTAAAATTATTTTTGCCCCCGAAGGAACTAATCTAAAATTAAAATGAAAAAATCGTTAAAAAATTGTAGTCTGAAAAGGACTATGGGAGTTAAAAGTATGTTTTTGGTTTTGTCCATACTTGTATTAAGCAACACCTCTTTACTAGCGCAAGCTACTTCTGAGCCAACAACCCCAAAACCAGCAGTTGAAGAAAAATGGTACGATACTTTTAAGATTCGTGGGTACTTGCAAATACGTTACAATCGATTGCTAGAGACCAACGAAGACTTAAAGTGTGAACAATGCGATAAGAGTTGGGGTGAAAATGGTGGAATATTTATTCGTCGTGCACGAATTATTTTTTCCGGTCAAATATCGAAGCAAGTTTATTTTTATGTGCAACCTGATTTTGCAAGTTCAGTTTCATCAACGAGTTTAAATTTTACCCAACTTCGCGATGCTTACATGGATTTAGGTATTGATAAAGAAAATGAATTTAGAATTCGTGTGGGTCAAAGTAAGATTCCATTTGGTTTCGAAAATTTGCAGTCTAGTCAAAATCGTTTACCATTAGATCGTGATGATGCGCTCAATTCTGCATTTTCGAATGAACGTGATATGGGTGCGTTTTTTTATTGGGCTCCAACGAAGAAGAGAAAACTATTGGCTCATCTTGTAAAAGCAGGTTTGAAAGGATCCGGTGATTATGGTGTATTTGCCTTTGGTGTTTTCAATGGTCAAACAGCGAACAAGCCAGATCTGAATAATGAATTGCACATGGTAGGTCGATTAAGTTATCCCATTGAATTGGGTAGCCAAATTATTGAAGCAAGTGTTCAAGGCTATAGCGGGAAATTTGTGCTAGCTAAGGATCAAATTTCATCTGGTATCAAAACAACCAAGGATAAAATTTATACCGATCAACGAGTAGCTGGATCATTTATATTATATCCGAAGCCATTTGGAATACAAGCGGAATATAATATCGGGAAAGGTCCTGAGTTTAATAAAGCGACAGACTCTATTGAGAACAAAGATTTGTCAGGGGGGTACGTGATTTTGTCCTATATGACAAAAGTGAGAAGTCATATTTTCATTCCATTTGTTCGATACCAATATTACAATGGTGGAAAGAAACACGAATTGGATGCGCGTTCGTATGAAGTGGAGGAAACAGAAATTGGATTGGAGTGGCAGCCCGTTCCTCAATTCGAATTTGTTGCGATGTATACTATCTCCAAGCGGAAATTTGAAGATGCAGTTTTAAGAGATAATTATCAAGAAGGATCTTTGTTGCGTTTACAAGCACAGATAAACTTCTAAGAAATTAATATTTCACTTGGATCATCAAATTGGGGAATCCCGAATATATAGTCTTTATGTGATATCTTAATGGCGTATTTGGATTTTATTTATTGAGAGAAAATTTAATAATTAATTCAGATGCGCCATTATTATCGATCTCTAATTGAATGAATAAGAAAAACGCATTCCCATATCAACCAACCATTTTTTCATTTTGCAATTCTTTTATCTCGACTAACGCGCTACTTGAATCTTGATGATCAGAGTGCATGAAAATTATTTTATGTTGATCTTTCTTTAGCTGAGCAATAACACCAGGGTCTCCAAATAAATAAAAGAATTTTAATCTCCACGTTTTTGCACTTTTTACATCCGTCCAAATATCTACCAATTCGTGAAAATTAATATGTATTGGATTTGCTTTATTTTCTATATTTTGAGTAACACCATATTTAACCTTTTCTTCTTCTTTCTGAAATGTGTTGAACAATCGGTCCCACACGATGAAAGTAGCCGCGTAATTTTTATTTATATATTTTTCTTGCGAACCATGATGCACGCGGTGATTTGATGGGGTTGCGAATATGTATTCGATAACTGGATGCAAACGACCGATATATTCAGTGTGAACCCAAAACTGGAATAACACTGCTATCTGATTTGCTACGAAGAAGATAATTGGATGAAAACCCAGCAGTGCCACTGGGATAAAGAATACTAACTTTAAATGTTGTATCCAACTTAGCCTAAAGGACACACTTAGATTATAATGCTCACCAGTGTGGTGTACTATGTGGGTTGCCCACCAAATTCGTTGCTGATGAGAAATTCGGTGTGCCCAATAACTGCAGAAGTCGAATATGATATAGCATGGTAAAAATAACCACCAACTAAAGTGCATTCGCCACGGTACCAAGTTATACACCCATATCACGATAAAAAGTAAAAAAGATTTAATTGCAAAGGCGATAATAACATTTCCAATTCCTACCAACACAGATCCGATAGTTTCTGTCTTTTTATAAAGTTCTTTGTTTTGTTTTTTTGAAATATACCATTCCAACAAAACAAAAAAGAACATGAATGGTGCAGCCCATACAATTATTTCGGGTGAATTACTGGAAATATCATTTATTTGAGAATAAAGTATTTTAGGTGCACCAAATAAAGACTTAATATTTACATAAATTATTTCGAAAAGATTCGAATCCATAATTTCATTATTTTAGGAAGTGAAGTAATCATTTTAAAGTAGTTCTTAACTGGATATTTTTAGTTAAAGAGTAAATATATCGGTTTTTATTGATACTAATGTACTTTTAAATAATCCATATTCATTTATTAAAGCTGGATATTTTGTAATTCATTGGTTTGAATGTCAATCGCTTTTCTGATGTTGATTTTTGTGAGTTTCAAATAGTTCTTTTGTTTTCATTTTCTTTTGTTCATTTACCATTTCTACATCAATTCGATCTTCATATGCCGCGTCATTAGTCCTAGCTATTTTAAACTTAATGAATTTTATTAGCGCTCATTTGGTAATATACATGACCTAGAGTAATTATACACGATTTCTGCAATAAAATTGGCTTAGGAAAGACAAAAGGTAAGGGATGGTTATAAATATTCATTTAATTAATTAATTTTGGTTCTCGTTTTATTAAATAGTGATTATGGAACCACTTCTTAAGAAAAGAATTTACTCCCTCGATTTTCTGCGTGGATTTGTGATGATTATAATGGCTCTTGATCACACTCGTGATTTTTTACATTTTGATGCCTTTATTCATGACCCATTAGATTTAAAAACTACCGGCCCCATTTTGTTTTTTACGAGATGGATTACCCATTTTTGTGCTCCGGTCTTTGTGTTTCTAGCCGGCATCTCTATCTTTTTGCAAGAAGCAAGAAAAAGTAAAAATGAATTGTCAGCATTCTTAATAAAGCGCGGCTTATGGTTAGTGTTCGTTGAAGTAGTTATTATAACTTATGCATGGACCTTTCATAGCGGTTTCCCTGTTTTCGTTTTAGGAGTAATTTGGGCTATTGGAATTAGTATGATTGGAATGGCAATGCTCATTCGACTGCCATTCAAGATGGTATTTATGATTGGATTATTACTTGTGTTTGGCCATAATGTATTCGATTATTATCCAAGCACACATTCTGGTTTGTTTTGGGACTTTTTCCGAAATGGAAATTTTGTATTTCATACACTTATTCCTGGTCATGAAATGGCCGTTATTTATCCGATACTTCCTTGGCTTGGCGTAATGTCGTTAGGTTATTGCTTGGGTGCTATTTATAAGCAGCAGTATAGTCCACTAAAGAGAAGGAAGATATTAAGTACATTAGGATGGAGCGCAATTGTGTTTTTTATGCTTTTACGTTGGACTAACTTTTATGGAAATCCATTTTTGTGGTCAGTTCAATTGGATCCAGTATTTACGATAATGTCATTTTTGGATGTACATAAGTATCCGCCGTCTCTCCTTTATTTATGTATTACTATTGGACCTGCTTTATTATTTCTGGCTTACTTTGAAAATTTGAATACTAAGTGGAGTAAAGTGGTTAGTGTGTATGGCAGAGTACCTTTCTTCTATTATGTATTGCATTTTTACATTTTGCATTTAATCGCGATACTCGTTTTTATAAGTAACGGACATGACTTGAATGAAGAGACTTCGTTAATATTTGGAATTCCATTTAAGTTCGTAGTGGCAGGCGAAGGCCTAGCATTGAAATATGTATATTTAGTTTGGATCTTGATGGTAGCTGCTTTGTATCCACTGTGTAAATGGTTTAGTGACTTGAAGCAGCGCAAAAATTATTGGTGGTTGAGTTATTTATAAAGAGCGTGAGAAAGATGATTCGAGCCCAATTATAGCGCATTAATATATCTACTAAATTTGTAATGATGTCAAAAAGCAATTTGTCAGTCCGAGAAATTAGCAGAGAGAATATTCCGTCCCTGGTAAATTATTGGATGAATTCTCCAGATGAATTTTTAGTTAATATGGGAGTTGATCTTTCGAAGTTGCCGTCTCGTGAAGATTTTACAACGATGATAGAATCTCAACTGATAACTCCTTATGCTGAGAAAAAATCTTTTGCTGTCATTTGGTTTTATGGCGAAAGGGCTATTGGACATTCAAATATTAGTCCTGTCGTTTTTGGCGAAGAAGCTTTTGTTCATCTGCATATTTGGGAGCAAGAATTTCGTGGAAAAGGATTTGGATTAGAGTGCTTGAGAAAATCCATTCCCATTTATTTCAACCATTTTAATTTGAAGCGAATTTTTTGCGAGCCTTATTCATTAAATATTGGATCTAACAAAACAGTTGAAAAACTGGGTTTCGAATTTGTAAAGGAATATAC
Organism: Bacteroidota bacterium; assembly: GCA_031411335.1. Taxonomy (GTDB): domain Bacteria; phylum Bacteroidota; class Bacteroidia; order AKYH767-A; family OLB10; genus JAJTFW01. Next base: position 697 of record JANOAX010000014.1, on the reverse strand, counting down.
CACCATTCCAGGTTGGATTTGTTTTGAGCAATCTGTAAAACGTTGGGTGCTCACTCGTGAAATGTTTGATTCTTGGACACATGTTTAAATCACAATTCTCCCGAAATGTTTGGCTCTTGGGACTCATCAGTCTCTTCGCCGATATTTCTAGTGAGTTGTTATATCCAGTTCTTCCCCTGTATTTAAAAGAAGCTGGCTATTCGATGCTTGCGTTGGGATTGTTGGAAGGAATTGCAAATGTAATTGCGGGCGTTTCTAAAGGGTATTTCGGACATCGGTCCGATCAACTTCAGCAGCGCGCTGTTTTTGTGAAGTGGGGATACGGACTTTCTGCATTGGGAAAAATATTGATGATTGGCTCTCCCGATTTACTGAGAATTTTTTCTGGAAGAATTACGGATCGTTTGGGAAAAGGAATTCGAACAGCTCCACGCGATTCTTTGTTATCGATGGAATCAAGCCCAGATACGAGAGCAGCCGTTTTTGGTTTTCATCGCGGACTCGATACACTCGGTGCTGCTATTGGACCAACCTTAGCGTTATTGTGGCTTTGGTGGATGCCTGGCGATTATTCAACTTTGTTCACCATTGCATTTGTTCCGGCCGTAATTAGTTTGCTGTTGGCCTTTCGTTTAAAAGAGAAAAAAGTGAACACTGAATTATATACTAAATCTCATGTCGGATTTTTTTCTTATTT
>JANOAX010000013.1:0-24733 GCA_031411335.1 Bacteroidota bacterium | reverse complement strand
TTATCAAAAAAACTAATTATAAATATGAAGTAAGTTATTCGAAAGTAACTGCGTTCTATATTTCAATAAGGGCACACTTGCAGGTCCGGTAACGACCGACCCATCAATTAGGCTGAATTTACTTCCACAAGTTGAATCCACACAAAAGATATCATTTGGAATGCCTTTCACATAAGCCGATGAAACGGACGGGTCATAAGTACAAGTACGCTCGTAAGCATTGAACTCAGTAGGGGAGGTTCGAATGATAATTAGTCCTTTGTTTCCAGCGTAATTATAATAAACCCAGTTGTTTATGGCGTTTAGGTTGATGTAGTCGGGTAGGTTTAAGTTGATATATTCATCAACAGCCACATTCGGTACCTGGTCCTTATTTTTCTTGCAAGATGGGCTAATAGTCAGTATTCCTAGAAGGATAACCCAACAAAGATGGCCTTTCACGTAATTTTTCATGGTCTGCTAAGATAAGTATTTGTATTTTTAGTAGAATTATTTATATATTTGAACTGCAAAAGAAACCAACATCATGAAAAAGCACTTATTTACACTTATTCTCAGTCTTATATTTATAGTTCCTATGGGACTTAACGCTCAATCTACCGACGGTGTTGCTAAAGGCAAACGTGGTGGTTATATCATGGGTGGTGAACAACAAGTAAACTTTGAGGTGGTAACCAACGGAACCACGTTGAAGTTTTTCCCCTGTACAGCGGATGGAAGCGCATTAGCTGAAGCTCCTACGACTGCAGACATTACCATAATTGCTATTGAAACGACTAAAAAACAAACTCAAACAGAAATTCCATTGATCGATGGAAGTTTTACAGTTAATTACAATTTAGATTATCCAATTTATATGTATGCTGTAAGTTATACAATGAATGGACAACAAAATACCATGAAATTCAGAGTACCTGGTGCGCCTCAAGCACGATAAGGTCTTATTTCTAACAATATCTTTGAAAACCCTGTCATTGAAGACAGGGTTTTTTAGTTTTATGCACATGATTCTTTTTACATTTGCGTTATTCTATTCATGAAAAAGCTCAAACTCTTCCTTCTTTTACTTTTAATTCCATTTTCTGTGGCATTTACACAGACGGACGCAAGCGCAAAAAAGAAGCAGAAGAAAGCAGATAAAGCGAAGCAAGAGCAGATTAAAAAACAAAGAAAGGCGGTTGAGATAGGGAAGAAGCGCCATGCAAAAATTCAAGCGAAAGAAACAAAGAAGCGATGGAAGAAAAATAAACGTCGCTATAAACACGTCGATTCTTTTGATAAAAAAACTTCTTTGTGGCGTAAAATTTTTCCACGCAGACGTCCGGAAAATAAATAATTGCAGATAAAAACATCGTTTTTATCTGCAATTATCATGATGTGTAATCGCATTTCGCGATTTCTACATCAGGATAATCCTAAATTGCATTAGTATAAATTACTCATCGGGTCTGATGCAAAAACGAAGTATTAGCTTCTGATGTGTAATCGCATTTCGCGATTTCTACATCCGTTAAGCAATAGCTTTTTTCAATTGCTTAATCTAGGATATTAAAAAACCCAATATCTTTTAGTAGAAAGCCATTGGGTTTTTTATCCCGATAGCTATCGGGACTTAATTCTTAATTCTTAATTCTTATCCCGATAGCTATCGGGACTTATCCCGATAGCTATCGGGTCTTAATCCGCGTATTCGCGCATATCGACAGGAACCACTGTCGTCACTCCAGGTTCTGCCATGGTAATACCATACATGATATCCGTAGCAGCCATCGTCTTCTTATTATGGGTGATAATAATGAATTGTGATTCTTCACTAAAGGTCTTGATGATATTATTGAACTTGTCAATATTATTATCATCAAGCGGAGCATCCACCTCATCGAAGATACAGAACGGAGCTGGTTTTAATAAGTAGATTCCAAAAAGGAGAGCGGTTGCCGTAAGTGTTTTTTCTCCTCCAGATAATTGGTGAATGCTCAATGGTTTTTTTCCTTTTGGTTGAGCGATGATTTGGATGTCACATTCCAATGGATTACTTGGATCTGCTAATACTAAATCACAGTTGTCATCATCCGTAAATAAGGAACGGAATACTCGTATGAAATTTGTTCTTACTTGTGTAAACGCATCCATGAAGACCGTTCGTGCGGTTTCATCAATTTCATTGATGGTTTTTAAAAGTGCTTCTTTCGCATTCAACAAATCCGTTTTTTCAGCAATGATGAAATCATAGCGCTCTTTAATTTCTTTGTATTGCTCTAGTGCCATCGGGTTGATGGGCCCAAATTCTCCAACACGTTTACGCAATTGTTCAGCACGAGGACGCATCTCTTCTTCGTTGAAATTGGGATCCGGTTCTTGTTCCGATAACTCTTGAATGTCGATGTTGAACTCAATGTTTAAACGCTCTTTCAACGAATGCATCTGAAGTTTAAGTTCATTTAATTCGTCGTGAACTAACTGAAGTTGTGAGTCGGCATTGTCCTTCGTTCTTCGAAGATCATGTAAGCGTTTTTCTTCTGCTTCAATTTGGTTACGGGCACTCGTGTATTCTACTTCCGTCTCTTTATGCGCTTCTTCAAAATTTATTTTCTCTTGTAACATTAATTGGAAAGCTTCGCTGTTGTTTTCGAGTCCACCAATCAAGGAATCCGTTTGCGTTTTTACATTTTCTAAATCAAGCGCATATTGCTCCTTGTTTTTTCGAAGGGTATCCGATTGATTTGTTTTATAGCCTACATCACGAATGATATTCTGAATTCTGTTTTGTTGCTGAAGCAAAACGATGTTCTGTTGATTAAACAATTGCGACTTCTCATTGGACTCATGCTGCAACTGCACTGTTTGCTCTTGTTGCAAGTTAAGTTGCTGAACAAAATTTTCTAAGCGCTCTTTTAAAATTACTGGAGAGAACTCAGGATTATTTGCTTCCTCATCCAATAATCTCTTAATCGTATTTGCATCTTCTTCTAATCGATCGCTATTGCGTTTTAGTTGAGCGATGTTATTGTTGACAAAGTCGCGGTTACTTTGGATGGTGTTTACTTGCCCGTTTAATCGAACAAATTCATTCTCCTGTGTGCTGATTGCTTGTTGTGTTTGTTGGATGACAACTTTTAAATCCGCCAACTCTTGCTCTGCATGTTTTACTTGATCACGATATTGTTCAATGATGAGTTCCTGTTGTTTTAACTCTTCCGCTAATTTTTCGAGGTTTCTGAATTTACCCGTTCGCTTACCATCAAAAAGTCCGATGGATCCACCACCAATGGTGTATTTCTGTCGAAGGAAATTTCCACTTTGCGATATGATCACCGATGTTTGATCATCGTTAATAGGATAATCATGAAGCGAACGATCTTTATCTAATATTTGAACATGTCCTAATAGAAATTGAAAAAGAGAATCGTATTTCGCATTGGATTCAATGGTGGATAGCGCACTTGTACAGCCTTCCAAAATTTGTGGCGATGGCTTTGGGAATTTTTGCAGCGATTCCAACACAAAGAAATGTGCTCTTCCTTTTGCCGAATCATTTAAAGTTTGAAGTGCGGCCCATGCATCTTGCATCGTGTCCACCACAAAATGATTTAAGTAAGGGTCAAGGAAATTCTCAACAGCAACTTTGTATCCTTCTTCACAAACAATGATTTCACTTAGCAAAGGAGCTTGCTTAAAACGATCGTGATTTTTTTTCAAGTAGCGAATCGATTCCGGATAACCTTCCATCTGCTCCAACAAATTTTTGGTGAGTTGGTATTCGTTATGACGCGCATCTAACTTTCTGGATTCTGCTTGTAAAATTTGATTTAATTCTTTTAAGCGGGTTTCCGAAAGTTTTAAATTCTCTTCATTCTCAATTTTATGTTGCTTTTGTTTTCGCAACTGCTCATCCGCTTCTTCTTTGGATGGAAGAAGTTGCTGAATTTCTTTTTCTAAAGATTCTAATTTTGAAATCAGTTCAGCTTGTTGTTCTGTAGATCGTTTGGCTTCTTCAAGAATAGAATTATATCGAGTGTGATTTACCGCTTGCTTGGTTTCGTACTCATTAATCATGGTACGCAACTGGTAAGTCTGTTGGTTTAATTCACGGATACTAATTTGAGAAGCTTCATAGTTTTTCTTGCTCTGATCCGACTCTTCACGTTGACGTGCTACACTTTCTTCGAGTTGCTTAAGATGATCTTCTTCACGCATTTTTTCACTTTGCAACTCTTCAAGCTGAGCTTGTATTTCTACTAATGATTTGTCGTCTTGTTCGTTTTGATCTTGAAGTTGCTTTTGCTTCTCCACTAAAAAATTCAACTTCTGACTTCGCGATTTTTCTTCATTCTCAAAGCGCGTTATCTCCAACAATTTTTCATTCAAAGCTTTTTGAACAGCTTGGTATTGCTTTTCCTTTTCCAGCGATTGAACTTTCATCTCTTGAATTTTTACTTCAAGCTTTTCTAAGTTCTCATGCAGTTCGGATTTGGATTGATGTTGATCTTTTTCGCGCTGTTGTAAATCCACCAATGCTTTACTGTGATGGCGAATACTGTAGAGTGCAAGTTGTGTACTTAACGTGCGATACTCTTCTCGTAAACGATAATAGCGATCGGTTTTCTTTGCTTGACTTTCTAATTGCTTTAAACTTTTTTCAATTTCAAAAAGTAAATCATTAACGCGATTTAAATCTGCATCGGTTTCCTCTAGTTTTTGAAAAGTTTGACGCTTTCTAATTTTATACTTTGAAATCCCCGCTGCTTCTTCTAATAAAGTTTTGATGGTATTGTTTCGATCTTTTAAGATGTCATCCACCATATTTAATTCAATGATGGCATACGAATCAGGACCAATACCGGTATCTAAAAATAAATCGTTAATGTCTTTTAATCGACACGTAACTCCATTCAACAAATACTCTGATTCGCCAGAGCGATAAAGTCGGCGAGTGATGGTGACAGTAGAATATTCAGTAGGTAAAATTCCTTTGTTATTATCAAAGGACATACTTACCTCTGCTAAGTTCGCCGGTTTTCGGTTTTTTGTTCCGTTGAAAATAATATTTTCCATTTTTTCACTGCGAAGAAGACGTGTTTTTTGTTCGCCTAATACCCAACGAATGGAATCAACAACATTCGATTTACCAGATCCATTCGGACCTACAATCGACGTGACGCCTTCATCAAAGTGAATAATAACTTTATCTCCAAAGCTTTTAAAGCCTTTAATTTCGAGTGATTTTAATCTCATGTTACTTTTGTATAGAAAAGAATGCCCGCGATATTTCGCGAGCCGCTTTCTTATTTAGAATGATGCAAATTATGAATCTTTAGTAAAGATCCGACCGAAATTTTAGTATCCTTATTTCTTTCGTTTCGCAATGCAAATGTAAAAAATGGATCGGTCTGATACCAGCATGACACTTATTGTGTTGAAAAGTGTTTAATTTGGACCTATGGAATTTAAAGTACTCATATATATAGTCATCGGAATCATTTGGTTGTTTTCTAAACTGCTGACTGCTAAAGGTAAGCAGAAAGAGGAAAAAAGTATTCTTCCTGAATCCTGGACGAAACCTTTTGAACGTCAATTAGAAACTGTGATTACTGACACTAGAGAACGAAAAAAGATAAAGCATCAAGAAAAACCTAAAAAATCAAATACGGCATTAAAAACAGAATCAGAAAAAATAAATATTCCTGAAGGTGGATTAAAAAGAAAAAATAGCATCGAAAATGATGGAATAATGGTTTCACAAGTCCAAATACTCGAAGAAATCGATGGATCTGGAGCAAATGAGATGGCTCATCAACTTTCTTACGAAATCAGAAATGGCATAATTGACTGGAAGCGTGCAGTGGTAATCAATGAGTTATTAAAGCACCAGCATTTTCGATGAAATAAAATGTTGAAAACTATAAAATCATGACACAAGCATTTTGAAATTCTATTTAATTGTTTCTATTTTTAACCCCTACCAAAATTAACCTAACATTAACACAGATATTGATAATAAACCTAACTCTATGATAAGGAATGTCTACTTAACACTAGTATTTCTTCTAGTTGCAACTGCAGGCTCTATGGCCCAAACTGGTGCAATTCGAGGTAAAATTCTAGACAAGGCTACAAAAGAACCATTGCCATTCGCATCGGTAGTAGCAGAATTGAACGGTACTCAAGTTGGTGGTGCCCAATCGGATTTTGATGGTGAGTATACCATCAAGCCATTGCAACCCGGAGCTTATACTTTGAAAGTTACCTATGTTGGTTATACTGACTTGGTAATTACAGGCGTATTAGTTTCCAATGACAAAATCTCTTTCCAGGATTTATCCATTGGAAAAAAGGTGAATGAAACAAAGGAAGTTGAAATCATTGCTTACAAAGTGCCTTTGATTGATAAAGGTAATACTTCAGTAGGTGCTACGTTGACTCGTGATGAAATTGAAGCGGCTCCAACAAGGGATGTTCGTTCAGTGGCTTCACAAGCTGCCGGAGTTTTCCAAAAGGATGATGGTGATGATGTAAACGTTAGGGGTTCTCGTACTGACGGTACTGACTATTATGTAGATGGTATTCGTATTCGTGGATCTAATCGTTTACCGCAAGCTGGAGTTGAACAAATTACGGTTATTGTCGGTGGAACTCCAGCGCAATATGGTGATGCAACGGGTGGAATTATCAGCATTACGACTCGTGGTCCATCAAAGGACTTTTCGGGTGGATTAGAGGTAGTGACATCAGAAGTCTTAGATTCATACGGTTATAATTTGATTTCTGGTAATTTATCAGGTCCTATCTTCAAAAAGAAATTAGAAAATGGAACTAGCAAAACCATGCTTGGCTTTTTTGTAAGTGGAGAATTACAATTGGATAAAGATCCTGATCCGTCAGCTTTCGGTATGTATCAACTAAAGGATGATGTATATAATAGGTATAAAGCAAATCCAGTCATTCCATTCTTGACAACAAGTGGTGCTGGGTCTAATAGTGCTGCTGCTTTGTTTAAAGCAGATGATTTTGAAAAAGTAGACAATAAGAATAATGTTGAACAAATAGGTTATCGTTTCACAGCTAAACTTGATTTCCAACCAGTGGACAATACAACGGTTACATTGGGCGGGTCTTTTAATGTTAATGACAGAACTAGTTTTGCTATCAACCGATCGGCCTTAAATTTCGAAGAAAATCCAAATATTAAGGATACTGATTATCGAATTTTTGCTCGAGTTACACAACGTATTGCTTCAACCTATAAGTCAGAAGAAGGTGCGAATTCATCTGCTTTTAAAAATGTATATTTTACATTTCAAGCTGAATACAACAAAAACCAACAAACCAATCAAGATCCTGATCATAAGGACAACTTCTGGAACTATGGTTGGAATGGACGGTTTAATGCAAATCGTGTAAAATCTTTTGCTCAAAGAGCTCCTAGACTTGATCAAGGAGAGGATCCGAATTTTGCTTACTTTGGGCCTGTTTACATAGATAATTTTACATATTCACCAGCTGGAAATAATCCATTAACTGAGGCTTATAATGTTACTGCGTATGACTTCATGTTAGCTAATTCAACTAATTTGTCTTTTGATAATCTGAATGCCATTCTTGGACCAGGAGGAGTTAGAAACGGTGACGGTGTTCGAAGTGTTATGGCAATTTGGGAAGCAATGGGTAACCAACGAAATCTTTATCAAGATTCAAACAATGATCAATATCGTTTTGTATTTAGTGGTAACGCAGATATTAAAAAGCATGCTATTCAAGTTGGATTTGAATTTGAACAACGTGTAGATCGTGCATACAGTTTAGCGCCACGTGGATTATGGACGATAGGACGAAATAATGCAAATTCTAATCTATTGTTAGAGGATTTAAGTAGTTTTATTAGTTCCGATACTGATTTTGTTACAGGAACTATTACCAAGGATTTTGGTATGGGATATACGCCTACTTTAGATGACAATGGTAATATCATTAATGGATTTTATGAGAACATAAGAAGTCAACTAGGTTACGCAAACAATGAATATGTTGATTTTGATGCATTATCTCCAGATCAATTGAACATTGGAATGTTTACACCCGATGAGTTAATCCAAAACAATTTGCTTGGTTTTTATTACGGGTACAATTATAAAGGTGAGAATTATACAGGAAAAACTTCTTTCAAAGATTTCTTCACAAAGAAGGAAAATGGAGTGTTTACTCGTGAAATCGATGCTTTCCGTCCTACGTATATGTCAGCATACATTCAGGATAATTTCGCTATTGATAACTTAAACTTTAATATTGGTTTGCGTATCGATCGATTTGATGCGAATCAAAAGCAATTAAAAGATCAATATCTTTTATTAGATGCCTATAATGTAGGAAACTATCCTATTGCCATTGCAAATAAGCCAAGTAATATTGGTGACGATTTCATTCCATACATAGGATCTGCAAATGATTTGACATCCGTTATCGGTTATCGCGATGGAGCAGTTTGGTATGATGCAGATGGACAAATCGTAGTAAATCCAGATTTAATCGCTCAACAGTCTTCAAGTGGATTGATATTACCAGCGAAAAAGGATGGTGCAGGTTCGCTTGCTGCAGAAGATTGGAATGTAGATGCAGTTTTTCAAGATTATGATCCGCAAATTGTTGTGATGCCTCGTGTTGCATTCAGTTTCTCTATTACTGACCAGGCTCAGTTCTTTGCGCATTATGATGTATTAACTCAACGTCCATCTTCGAATTTGCGTAATGATCCTATGGAGTACTTAGCATTACAGCGTAACCCTGATGGATTAATCAATAATGCAGGTTTACTTCCTGAGCGTACTACCGATTATGAAATTGGATTTAAGCAAGTAGTAAGTAAGAGTTCAGCATTCACAATTTCAGCTTTTTATCGTGAATTGAAAAACATGATTCAAGCTACTAAAGTGAATTTCGCATATCCATTTACCTATACTTCTTATGGAAATATCGATTTTGGAACTGTAAAAGGAATGTCATTAATTTATGACTTACGTAGAACTGGAAACATCAGAATGCTTGCAAACTATACATTGCAGTTTGCTGATGGTACTGGATCAGGTGCTAACACTAACTTAGAGTTAACCGACACAGATCAACCTAATGTTCGTTTCATTGTTCCATTAGATTTCGATACCCGTCATGCTATTACTGTATCACTTGATTATCGTTATGGCGAAGGAAGTGCTTACAATGGACCCATGTTATGGGGTAAACCATTCTTGCAAAATACAGGGGCAAATTTAGTTTTCAGAACAAATTCTGGAACACCCTATACGCGTCAGTTAAGAGCCACTCAGGAAGGTGCAGCAATTGGTTGGCAGGATAATGGTCAACGTGCGGTTGAAGGAATCATCAATGGAGCTCGTACACCTTGGCAATTCCGTATAGATGCACGTATTGAAAAAGATATCAATTTAAAATTGTCTGATAAAAAAACAGCATCTTTAAACATATATCTATTAGTGCAAAATGTGTTGAATACACAAAATGTAACGGGTGTTTATCGTGCAACAGGAAATCCGAAAGACGATGGATTTATCAATTCTCCTGATGGACAGCAATTGGCAAATGCACAAGTAGATCCACAGGCTTTCATTGATCAGTATAATATCCGAATTCAGAATCCTGACAATTACAGTTTACCACGTCGTACTCGCATCGGTCTTCGTTTCGATTTTTAATTTGAACCTTAAAACCTGAAATTAACATTATGAAAATGATTAAATATAAGATCTCCCTAAGCCTATTATTGGCCTTGGTATGGTCTGCATCCTCGTTCGCTAAAATGAACGTTGGTGCCAATCGATTGGCTGCTACGCCAAAAAATGTAGCAAAAGTCGCAGCGGGCTGCCCTATCACTACAGCGCAAATCGATCTTGATGTAAATCAAGTAAGAGCACGTGTATTAGTGGGTGGTGACTTATGGTGGGATCCAGTTGGTCAAACACCTTATTATGAAGTACCTATTGGATCCAACAAAAATTCAATCTACTCAGGTGCATTATGGATTGGTGGTTTTGATCAAAGTAATCAGCTATTAGTTGCAGCTCAAACGTATCGTCAGCAAGGTGCTAATGATTTTTGGGGTGGTCCCATTTCTAAAGATCAAAGTACGGGAGCTGTAGGTATTACAGACGCTCGCTGTTTAGAGTTTGATAAGTTTTGGAGCATTAAGCGCGAAGACATTGAAAATTTTGTTGCCGATGGTACAACGACAACTGATATTGAAACATGGCCAGGTAATGGAAATGTAGCCAATGGAGAATTACCCAATTTGGCTCCTTACTTTGATGCTAATAACGATGGACTTTACAATTTTGAAGATGGTGATTATCCTTTTTTCAAATTAGATGGTGAGTATCCAACAGATCCAAATACTGGTGAAACAATTTGTAATGATTACTTATTTGGAGATGAAAGCATCTGGTGGGTATTTAATGATGTAGGGGATGTAAAAACTGAAACGAATAGTAATGCAATTGGTCTTGAAATTAGAGCACAAGCTTTTGCTTTCAATACTACGAATGATATTAACTACATGACTTTTTACAAATATCAAATTATCAATCGTTCAAGCAACACCTTAGATTCAACGTATTTTGGTGTTTGGTGCGATCCTGACTTAGGAAATGCAACGGATGACTATGTAGGTTGTGATGTAGGTTTAGGCCTAGGATTTTGCTATAATGGTGATCCAGATGACGATGGTGGTGGTGCTTATGGATTAAATCCTCCTGCTGTAGGTATTGATTTTTTCCAGGGTCCTATAGCGGATGCGAATGATGGAATTGATAATAATCGTGATGGTCAAATAGATGAACCAGGGGAGCAAATTACCATGTCTCGATTTGTCTATTACTCGAATACAAACAATGTCCCTAATGGAAATCCTGATGTTTCGGATGACTATTATCAATACTTAAGTGGTTCATGGCTTGATGGACAAATTATTACTTATGGAGGAGATGGACGTGGTGCCGGATCAGGCGCAACCACCACTCCATGTGAGTATATGTTCCCAGGCACTACGGATCCGAAATTCTCTACTCCTTGGACAATGGTTACTGCAAGTATTCAGCCAACGGATATGCGTTGGTTGCAATCAGCAGGGATCTTTACGCTACAACCAGGAGCTGTAAATTATATTACTACAGGGGTAGTTTGGGGCCGTGCAGCTACAGGAGGACCTCTAGCATCAGTAAGTGTTATTAAACGTGCCGATGATTTAGCACAACGTTTATTTAATAACTGTTTTGCTGTTTTGGATGGACCGGATGCTCCAAATTTGGCTATTCGTGAAATGGATCGTCAAATTATTTTAAGTATTGAGAATACACGTAATGAAAAGGTGGAAGCTTATTCTCAATTTGATAAAAATATTCCCGGTGTACTTGCAGTACAGGTCAACGACTCTACAATCACTTATGATACACTTTCAACAGACGAGCGTAGTTATAAGTTCCAAGGATATAAAGTATATCAAGTAAGTGATCGAAATGTTTCTGTTTCCGATATCAATGATCCTGCAAAAGCGAAGTTAATGGCTCAAATTGATTTGGAAGATGACGTGAAGCAACTGGTGAATTTCACCTTTGATAATGCATTGAATGCTTATGTTCCTACATTGAAAACAGATGATGTGAATGGAGGTATCAACCATAATTTCATTATTACACAGGATTTATTTACGTTGAAGCCTCTTGCTAATTATTCTCCTTATTATTTCTTAGTAATCTCCTATGCAAGTAATAATTTCCGTGAGTTTAATCCATTAGCTCCAAATACAGCAAATTCTCAACCTGAACCTTATTTGCAAGGTAGAAAGAATGTAAAAGTTTATTCTGCTATTCCACATAAGCAAGTGGTAAATAATGGTGGAATGATAGCGAATGTGAGTTTTGGAGATGGGTTTAAAATTAAGCGTATTGAAGGAACTGGTAACGGCGGAAACGTGTTAGAGCTTACTGATGAAACAGTGAATGAAATTATGAATAGTGTTGATAACCGTTCGTTAAATCCAGTTTATCAAGCAGGTCGCGGACCTATTGATGTTACTACTTATGATCCACTTCGATTAAAAGGTGGCGGATTCCAAGTTCAGTTTGATGGAGTAGCAGATTCTTCTCACTATTTCATTAAAGATAAACCTAGTGGAAATATTATTGATAGTAGTTTCTTTGGTATTGGAGTTCGTTATGAGCAATTGTTGGAAGCAAACAAATTAGCTTTCAATATTTTTAAAATTACAGGACTTGAACCTGGTGATGGATCTGCTAACAATGGTTTCTTAGAAGCTACAAAAACATATACTAACGCATCATCACCATGGTTAGGTGGGGTTACTGATGGTGAAGTTGCACTTAGTTCTCAAAATTGGATACTATCTGGTGAAGACGCTACAGACTTAGGCGATGAAGGTCAAAATTATGAAGGCATAATTGGTGGAACTTGGGCTCCATACAAAGTGACTGCTCGTTCAGCTATCGGATCACCTAAATTAAATACTGGGGCTATTGAGGGATTATCTCGTTGGATATATTTAGCCAGTGTAGACATTGTCTTCACAAGTGATAAGAGCAAATGGACACGCTGTGTAGTTGTAGAAACAGGAGAAGACAGTATGCCTAATATAGGCGCAGCGAAAAAATTCGATAAGCGTAAACAAGCATCAGTAGATAAAAATGGAAATGCAGGTGACGGAGTTGTCTCCCTTACCGATCCTAATGATGCTGACTTTATTTCTGCACAAGGAATGGGCTGGTTCCCAGGTTATGCAATTAATGTTGAAACTGGAGAACGATTGAATATTGTATTTGGGGAAAACACTTCATTGTTAAATGAGAATAGTACCGATATGTTATTTAATCCTACATCGAATGATGGAGTTGATGCAAATGGTCGATTAGCTTGGGGCGGTATGCATTACATTTACATCTTTAATAAAAATGGAACTACGGTAAACGATGTTGCTATTTATGATAACGGTGTAAGTTTGAATACACTACTATCATTGAATACGACCGTTGGAAAACGTAACGCTTTTAAGGATTGTATCTGGACAAGTTTACCTTTATTAAATGCTGGATATTCTGTTTTAGAATCGGATGTGAAGATTCGTTTACGTGTAGCTAAAGATTACAAAACTTTCAATTCTATCGGAGCCACAGCTGTGAACAATAGTAATCCATTGTATGAATTTGAAGTTTCTCAATCTGAAGTAGCAAACACAAATCAAACAGAAGCGGCAAAAAGTGCCTTGGATTTTATCCGTGTAGTTCCTAATCCTTATTATGCGTATTCTACTTATGAAAGAACAAGAGTAGATCAGTTAGATAACAGAGTGCGCATCACTAACCTTCCAAGTAATTGTGTTGTTACTATTTATACAGTGAATGGTACATTAGTTCGTCAATTCAAGCGAGATGTTCCTTCTGATGTAACAGATGGAATGGCTGTTGATGAAGGACAAGACTTTAACTTGGCTACTACGCTTGATTGGGATTTAAAGAATACAAGTGGAATTACAGTAGCAAGTGGTATTTATATTATCCATGTAAATGCTGGAGCACTCGGCGAAAAAGTGGTAAAATGGTTTGGTATTATGAGACCTATTGACCTTGATTCCTTCTAATTATTCATTGGTAAAAAACAATCCTGACCTAGTATGAAAAAACTTATAAAATATATATCTATCTTCTCTGCAGTAATTAGTCTTTATGCAGCACCAGCATTCGCTGGAAATGAAGATCGTGCCGGGCAAGCTGGTGCGAATGAATTACTCATCAACCCTTGGGCGCGTACCGCGGGTTGGGGAGGATGCAACATCGCCCTAGTGCGTGGTGTTGAAGCGCTTGGTTTAAATGTTGCCGGTATGGGACATAACAAGGGAACTGAGGTCGTATTCGCTCAAACCGATTGGTTGAAAGGCTCTGATATCAAAATCTCATCTTTTGGAATTGCTCAAAAAGTTGGCGAATCTGGATCAATGGGAATCAATGTGTCTTCAATGAAATTTGGTGAAATTGATCGTACTACGGAAGCTCAACCTGACGGTGGCTTAGGTACATTTGCTCCCCAATTCTTAACTATCGGATTTAGCTATGCTAAGGAGTTTAGTAATAGTATCTATGGTGGTATGAGCGTTCGTATGATCTCTGAATCTATAAATGACGTGAAAGCTCAAGGGGTAGTCGTAGATGCCGGTATTCAATACATCACGGGTTTCAATGAAGCTAAGGATAATTTGAAATTCGGAATCTCTCTGCGTAACGTGGGTACTCCAATGAAGTTTGATGGTGAAGGTTTGTCTTATAGAAATGACAATGCAGGTGCTAATATCAATGTACTTCAACAGCAAAGAGTAGAACGTTTCGAAATGCCTTCCTTGGTAGCTATTGGTGTTGCTTATGACATCAAATTAAACGATGATCATCGCATCACTCCTGCAGCTTCATTCACTTCTAATTCTTTCATTCGTGATCAAATTGGAATGGGTGCAGAATATGGATTTCGTCAATTGTTCATGGTTCGCGCTGGATACACAATTGATAAGAAAGATAAGAATGCAATCTTCGATGAAGAAATAGCAGCACTCATCGGCTTTAGTGCTGGAGTATCACTGCAAGTTCCCCTTGGCAAATCTGGAAAATCATTTGGCATAGATTACGGCTACCGTGCTACAGAGACCTTTGATGGTACTCATACAATCGGAGCTCGTATTAATCTCTAGTCATTAATTCAACATTTGCGGAAGGCCTCTCCTGTTGAAGGAGAGGTCTTCCGCGTTATTTATACATTACTATTAGTACTATTTGTTATGTCAAACATTACGTATCTCACCGAAGAAGGCTTGAAAAGGCTACAAGATGAATTGCATCAATTGAAATCTGTTGATCGTCCAAATATTTCCAAGCAAATTGCGGAAGCTAGAGATAAAGGTGATCTTTCAGAAAATGCTGAATACGACGCCGCGAAGGATGCGCAAGGACTTTTGGAATTGAAAATTTCTAAAATGGAAGCCATTGTTGCAAGCGTTCGTATTATCGATGAAACCAAAATTGATACTTCGCATGTTTCTGTAATGTGTAAAGTGAAAATTAAGAATCTGAAAAATAATGCCGAAATGTCCTACGTGTTAGTTGCAGAAACCGAAGCCGATTTAAAGTCAGGTAAAATTTCGGTTTCTTCTCCTATTGGACACGGTTTGCTCGGAAAAAAAGTAGGCGACATTGCTGACATCAGCACTCCCGGTGGTGTTGTGAAGTTTGAAGTATTGAATATATCGTTAGCTAATTAAGTATCATCAATAAAATAGGGCGCTTTGCAATATGCACCTATTTAATTCTCTCTAAAATTACTGCTCGCCCTGAATAAAACTGGAAAGAATCCCGTTTTATTTAGGGCGAACTAGTAAATGGTTGCCGATGATTCCTCCTGTTATTTTGTAAATTCACATTCACATTCGGATTTTGCAAATTGAAATTAAAGATTGTTCCATTAGTTGCTTGTCCTGTTTTTATAAAATGGAAGCATTGAAAAATGATATTTATTTGACAATCGGAATTGTATGGGTATTGCTTACTATTTATTTTTTTGTACTTTTAATTTGTGAATCAATTCGTATTTTGTTTTATGCGATGTGTTAGTGTTGCTTTATTAAAATCTTTATCATGAAAAAATATTGCATTGTTTTCTTCATTCTTTTGTTTTTTGCAAACGGCGTTACTCTCTTGGCAAAGGTAAACGGTAAGCCAATTTCAAAAGTTAAAATAGAATCAAAAGCTGCAACGCTTTGTCCTGTTGCTACTGCACAAATTGATTTAAATATTAATCAAGTGAGAGCGCGTGTTTTGAATACGGGTGATTTGTGGTGGGATCCAATCGGGCAAACTCCCTACTATGAAGTCCCAAAAGGATCAGGAAAGAATTCTCTTTATTGTGGCGCCATTTGGATTGGTGGGTATGATCAAAATAATCAATTGCTAGTAGCGGCACAAACCTATCGACAAGCAGGAGCAGTTGATTTCTGGGGAGGACCCATCTCAAAGGATCCAAGTAATGGATCCACTTCGATTTCTGATCAACGCTGCTTGGAATTTGATAAACTTTGGAATATTAAAAAATCAGACATTCAAAACTTTCTTTTAGATGGAACTACAACTCCCGATATTGAAACATGGCCTGGCAATGGAAATGTTGCAAACGGCGAACTTCCAAACCTCGCTCCATTTTTCGACGCAAATAACAACGGAATTTATAATCACACAGAAGGTGATTATCCTTATTTTAAATTAGATAATGATTATCCTGTTGATGCAACTTCAGGTGATCCAATTTGCAACGATTATCTGTTCGGCGATCAATGTGTGTGGTGGGTGTTTAATGATGTAGGGAATATTAAAACAGAAACCAACAGTCAGCCCATCGGACTTGAAATTAGAGCGCAAGCTTTTGCTTTTGATACCGAAGATGAATTAGATTTCATGACTTTTTACAAGTATCAAATTATTAATCGGTCAAGCAGTGGCTTAGATTCTACTTTTTTTGGAATTTGGACCGATTCTGACCTCGGAAATGCAACTGATGATTATGTGGGATGTGATGTGGGTTTGGGTATTGGATTTACTTTTAATGGAGATCCTAATGATGATGGCGGCGGCGGGTATGGATTGAATCCTCCTGCTGTCGGAATTGATTTTTTACAAGGACCATTGGCTGATCCAAATGATAGCATTGATAATAACAAGGATGGTCGTATCGATGAATACAGAGAAGAAATTGCGATGTCGCACTTTGTTTATTATGAAGGTTCGAATAGCCCGATTAATTCAGAGCCAGATAATGCTGGTGATTACTACGGATATTTAAGAGGTCGTTGGAAAAATGAAACGAATATCACTTATGGTGGAAGCGGTACGGGTAGTGGACCTGGTGCAACTTCTATCCCTTGCGATTATATGTTTCCTGGAAATTCGGATCCAAAATTTTATACGCCTTGGACGATGGAAACTGCAAGTATTCAACCTTCCGACATGCGTTGGTTACAATCGGTAGGTGCGTTCACTTTAGCTCCCGGTGCTGTGAATTATATTTCTACGGGAGTAATATGGGCTCGCGCTACTGTTGGTGGACCTGCGGCATCCATTGCAAAAATGAAACGAGCTGATGTGTATGCACAGCAATTATTTAATCGTTGTTTTCAAACCATTGATGGTCCTAAAGCACCGGATTTAGCAATACGAGAAATGGATCAACAAATTATTTTAAGTCTAGAGCATACTCGTAATGCGGAAATTGAATTGTTTAATTTGTTTGATAAAAGTACTCCAGGAGTTCTTCCTATTTTCGATAATGGGTCGATTGTTTCTTATGATACGTTATCAGTAGAAGAAAGAAAATATAAATTTCAAGGTTACAGAATATATCAAGTGTTGCATCCAGATGTAACAGATTCGGATTTGCAAGATGTATCAAAAGCAA
Source organism: Bacteroidota bacterium (assembly GCA_031411335.1). Taxonomy (GTDB): domain Bacteria; phylum Bacteroidota; class Bacteroidia; order AKYH767-A; family OLB10; genus JAJTFW01. Next base: position 7,234 of record JANOAX010000013.1, on the reverse strand, counting down.
AATTGATTGCACAAGTGGATTTAAAAGATAGTATTAAACAACTCATCAATTTCAACTATGAAGCATTTCTCAATGCCTATGTTCCGGAGATAAAAGCCGATGAAGTAAATGAAGGAATCAAACATAATTTTATGATTACGCAAGATTTATTTTCATTGAAACAACTAATCAACTACAGGCCATATTATTTTATGGTGATTTCTTATGCCAGTAATAATTTTAGTGCTTTTAATTTACTTGCTGCCAATGCGAGCTTATCTCAAGCTGAACCTTATTTGCAAGGAAGAAAAAATATAAAAGTTTATTCTGCCATTCCACATAAACAAGTTGTGCACAATGGTGGAATGATAGCGAATGTAAAGTTTGGTGATGGATTTAAAATAAAAAGAATTGAAGGAACTGGTAACGGAGGAAATGTATTGGACCTTACAGATGAATCCGTAAATGAAATTTTAAATAGTGTCGATCATCGTGCTGTAAATCCAGTTTACCAACCAGGACGCGGACCTATTCAGGTTACTACTTATGATCCACTTCGCTTAAAAGGCGGTGGGTTTCGTGTTCAGTTTAATGGAGTGGAAACTACTTCTCGTTATTTCATCAAGGATCATCCAAGCGGCAATTTACTAGATAGTAGTTTCTTTGAGATAGGAACAAAGTATGAGCAGCTTGTCGAGAATAATAAATTAGCTTTCACCATCTACAAAGTAAATGGTCAGGAGCCCGGCGATGGATCTGATAATAATGGTTTTTTGGAAGCTACAAAAACGTACACAAACAATTCTTTTCCATGGTTAAGTGGAGTTGCGGATTCAGATAATTCTAATTCTAAAAATTGGATTCTTTCAGGTGAAGATGCAACTGACTTAGGTGATCCAAAACAGATTTATGAAACTGTACTCGATGGTACTTGGGCTCCTTATAAAGTAGCAGCGAAGTTCGCTATCGGTTCCCCGAAGCTGAACACACCAGCTATGGAAGGTCTTTCAAGATGGACATACATCGCAAGTGTTGATGTAATTATAACGAGCGATAAGAATAAGTGGACACGTAGTGTAGTTGTAGAAACTGGAGAAGACTCGATGCCTAACTGGGGTGGAGCAAATAAGTTCGATAAGCGTAAACAAGCATCTGTAGATAAGAATGGAAATGTAGGAGATGGAGTTGTTTCTTCAGACCCAAATGATGCTGACTTTATTTCCGACCAAGGTATGGGTTGGTTCCCTGGCTATGCTATCAATGTTGAAACCGGTGAAAGATTGAATATTGTTTTCGGTGAAAATTCTGCATTGGTTGGAGAAAATAGTACCGATATGTTATGGAATCCAACTTCCAATGAAGGATATGATGCAAATGGTCGTTTAGCTTTTGGAGGAATGCATTACCTCTACATCTTTACTCAAAATGGATCTACTACAAATGATGTTACTATTTATGATGATGGCGAGCGATTAAATTCACTGTTGTCTCTAAACACTGTCATTGGAAAACGCAATGCGTTCAAGGATTGTATCTGGACAAGCTTACCATTATTAAATCCTGGCTATTCGGTATTAGAATCGGATGTGAAGATTCGTTTGCGAGTTGTAAAAGATTACAAAATATTCAATTCTATCGGAGCTACTGCAGTGAATAATAGTAACCCCTTATATGAGTTTGAAGTTACACAATCGGAAGTAGCAAGCACTGGTCAAACTGAATTGGCAAAAAGTGCAATGGACTTGATTCGTGTTGTTCCCAATCCATACTATGCGTATTCGACTTATGAAAGAACGAGAGTAGATCAATCGGATAACCGAGTTCGTATTACAAATCTACCAAGTAAATGTACCGTTTCAATCTACACCATAAATGGAACTTTAGTACGTCAATTCAAACGTGATGTTCCTTCCGATGTGACAGATGGAGAAGCTGTAATTACTGGGAACGATTTTAATTTAGCCTCTACCTTGGATTGGGATTTGAAGAATGAAAACTACAAAATGGTCTCCAGCGGAGTTTATATTGTTCATGTTGACGCTGGAATGCTCGGTGAAAAAGTAGTAAAGTGGTTTGGAATCATGCGAGATGGGAATTGAAGATTAGTTTCATTTCGATAAGTATTATTAACTTTATCAAAATTTAAAATTATCATGGCTACCATCTTCACAAAAATAATCGCTGGCGAAATTCCTTCTCATAAAATTGCAGAGAATGAAAACTTCCTTGCTTTTTTGGATGTGATGCCTTTAGTGGAAGGACATGTACTGGTAGTTCCTAAAAGGGAAGTTGATTATATATTTGATATGTCTCCCGCTGAGTTTAAAGAACTTTGGGCCTTTGCTCAAACTATTGCACCGGCTATCGAAAAAGCAATTCCCTGTAAGCGGATAGGCATCGCCGTTATCGGATTGGAAGTGCCGCATGCGCATATTCATCTCGTGCCGTTGAATAGAGTAGGGGATATCAATTTTTCACAACCCAAAATGACGGTTTCTCAAGAGCAATTAAAAGCGACAGCTAAGAAAATTGTTGATGCATTAAATTAGTAATTCAAATAAAGCTTTATCAGTTTAAACGCAGTGTTCGCAACGGCTTAGCAACGATCGCTGCGGGTTCTAAATAAGATTCAGAGCGCAGCAATTCACCAATCCACCAATCCACCAATTATTTAAGTCTTTTGGGATTGTCACTCACAAACGCATCCCATCCCGAATAATTTCGGTTGCCTTTTTTAATAGGACTTGAATTTTTAATGGATGAATCACTTGCTATGATCTTTTTTCCAGTTTGAAAATGATGGCATAATGCAACACCTAGTGCATCGGTTGCATCCAATAATTTAGGTTGCTCTTCAAATTTTAAAAGTCGTTGTAGCATAATGGAAACTTGCTCCTTTGATGAACTTCCTTTTCCGGTGATGGATTGTTTGATGAGTCGAGGAGAATAACCGAACACCGGAAGTTTTCTAGAAAGCGCCGCTGCAATGGCCATGCCTTGCGCCCTTCCTAATTTAAGCATCGATTGAACATTTTTTCCAAAGAAAGGTTCTTCAATCGCAAATTCATCGGGATGATGGGTGTCGATGAGTTGAGATACCGTCTCAAAAATTTCTTTGAGTCGAATAAAATGATCGTCTTTTTTGTTGAGATGTAATACCCCTGCTGAGAGGAGTTGGATCTGATTTCCTTTCACTGAAATTATTCCATATCCCATCGCTACCGTGCCCGGATCAATGCCTAAAATGATGGTCTCTTTTACAGCTTTCAATTTACAAAGATGTCAATTTTTTATGAAGGTCATAGCAAACAATCCCCGCACAAACCGATACATTTAAACTATGCTTTGTTCCATCTTGATGAATTTCAATGCATCCATCACATAAATCAATCACATCTTGAGCCACACCATCCATCTCGTGACCAAAAATGACTGCTGTGCGATCATTGGGAATAAATTCTCTTAAATCAATGCTGTTGCTGGCCTGCTCAATGGCATACACTTTTATTTTTTCGCTTTTGAGATGCTTCACTGCTTCCTTGGTATCTTCAAAATATTCCCATTGCACCGACTCCGTAGCTCCAATAGCCGTCTTCAAAACCTCTTTGTGAGGAGGTTGAGCGGTAATTCCACAGAGTATGATTTTCTCTACTCTGAAGGCATCCGAACTCCTGAAAACAGAGCCAACATTTAAGGCGCTGCGTACATTATCCAATACGAAGATAATTGGTAATTTCTTTATCTGTTGATAAGCAATGAGGTCGGGTCGACCTAGTTCTTCGTTCTTTAGCTTTTGCACGCGAATGGATATCTTAGCACAAAGTTAAACATCGAAGTGAAAGAAGATACTCCCTTAATGAAACAGTACAATGAGATCAAGGCTAAATACCCTGATGCCCTCTTGCTTTTTCGTGTTGGCGATTTTTACGAAACCTTTGGCCAAGATGCGATTCGCGCTTCTAAAGCTTTAGGAATTGTACTAACAAAAAGAAGTAACGGTGCCGCCGCGGATATGGAGCTTGCAGGGTTTCCTCATCATTCGCTAGAAACTTATTTGCCCAAATTAGTGCGCGCCGGAATGCGTGTTGCTATTTGTGATCAATTAGAAGATCCAAAAACCACAAAGAAAATTGTGAAGCGTGGCGTTACTGAATTGGTAACTCCAGGTGTAACATTCAGCGATAAAATTTTAGAACACAAATCGAATAATTTTTTAGCAGCGTATTATTCTTCTAAATCAGATGGGCAACTCGGTCTTGCTTTTATTGATGCAAGTACCGGTGAGTTTTTTCTAGCCGAAGGTCGATTGGATTATATCGATAAACTGTTGCAAACATTTCAACCTAGTGAAGTATTAATCTCCCGACAAGAAAAAGAATCTTTCGAGAAAAAATACGGAAATCGTTTTTATACTTTTACTTTAGATGATTGGGCGTTTCAAACATTGTTTGCAAAAGAAACATTAGCAAAGCATTTTCAAACTACTTCGCTCAAAGGTTTTGGTGTAGATGAAATGCAAAACGGAATTATTGCTGCCGGAGCTGCATTGTATTATTTACAACAAACCCGACAAGAAGCATTAGTTCATATCGCTGCCATTTCCCGCCTCGAAGAGGATCGCTACGTATGGCTCGATCGTTTCACCATTCGGAATTTGGAGTTAGTAAATTCTCCTCATGAAAATGCGCGCACTTTGTTGGATGTACTCGATCAAACGGTATCGCCCATGGGTGGCCGAATGATGCGAAGATGGTTGTTGCTTCCGTTGAAAGAACTCGTCGCTATTAACGAACGTCATGATAACGTTGAGGAGTTAACGAAGAACGCCGATTTGTTAGAAGGGATTCAATCGTTATTAAAAAGCATTGGAGATCTCGAACGCTTAGCCTCTCGGATCGCAATTCGTAAATTGGGTCCGCGTGAAGCGTTGCAATTGAAAAAATCTTTGCTGCACATCGAACCCATCAAGGAACAATTGAAAGGTGCCAAACAAAAAGGATTTTTGGCCATCTCCGATCGACTCCAGCCTTGTCATGAATTAATTGCACATCTGGAAAAAGCTTTGTCAGAAGAAGCACCTGCAGTACTCACCAAAGGCGGAACTTTCAAAACGGGTTTTCATGCCGAGCTCGATGAGCTTAAAAAATTGGCGTTTGAAGGAAAAGATTATTTGCTCGGAATTCAAAGAAGAGAGATTGAGAAAACGGGAATCACGAATTTAAAAATTGCTTTCAATAATGTTTTTGGATATTATATTGAAGTAAGTAATTCGCATAAAAGTAAAGTTCCCACCGAATGGACGCGCAAGCAAACCTTAACGAATGCCGAGCGCTACATCACCGAAGAATTAAAAGTTTACGAGGAGAAAATTTTAGGTGCGGAAGGGAAAATGCAAACCATCGAAGAAAAATTGTATGCAGCGTTGCTAGAATTTCTTCTCGATTATATTCCCGCCTTACAACAAAATGCGGGTGAATTAGCACGCCTCGATTGTTTATGTAGTTATGCAATGGTTGCTAATAAAAATGGCTATGTGAAGCCTTCCATGAACGAATCGTTGAGTTTGAAAATTGAAGGCGGTCGGCATCCAGTTTTAGAACAACAATTACCTTTAGGAGAAAAATATATTCCCAATGATGTTTTTCTCGACAATGAAAAACAACAGATCATCATGATCACAGGTCCAAATATGTCGGGTAAATCCGCCGTATTGCGTCAAACGGCATTAATTGTGATGATGGCGCAGTCGGGTTGTTTTGTTCCAGCATCAAAAGCGGAAATTGGTATTGTCGATAAAATTTTCACGCGCGTGGGTGCTTCCGATAATTTATCTCAGGGGGAATCCACTTTCATGGTCGAGATGAATGAAACGTCGAGCATCTTACATAATATTTCAAATCGAAGTTTAGTATTGTTAGATGAGATTGGAAGAGGAACAAGTACTTACGATGGTATTTCCATCGCATGGGCTATTGCAGAATTCTTGCATGAACATCCGCAATCAAGAGCCAAAACATTATTCGCTACCCATTACCATGAGTTGAATGAGATGGCAGAAGAATTTCCACGCATCAAAAATTATAATGTAGCCATTCGTGAAAGTGGAAACCAAATATTGTTTTTGCGAAAGTTGGTTCCTGGCGGAAGCGAGCATAGTTTTGGAATCCACGTTGCTAAAATGTCAGGGATGCCAGCACAAGTGCTAAAGCGCGCCCAGCAAATGCTCGAGACATTAGAAGCCACGCACAGTCACAGCGAATTAATAAAAGTAGCGGCTCATGAGCAACAAAAGGACGAATTGCAATTGAGCTTCTTCCAGCTTGATGATCCTGTTTTAGAGCAAATAAGAGACGAAATCCTCAAAACCGACATCAATACGCTCACTCCGGTTGAAGCATTAATGAAGCTAAGTGAAATTAAAAAGCTGATTTCGAGAGAGAAAGTGAAATTAAATGCCTGATCATTTGATTTCTACCCGAATTAAACCTTATTTTTGCATCCCCTTGTGAAACTTCTTGGCTGAATTTCGTTCAAGTAGTTAAACAAAGGTATAGTAAGCGAAAGTAGCTCAGTTGGTAGAGCACGACCTTGCCAAGGTCGGGGTCGCGAGTTCGAATCTCGTCTTTCGCTCCAAAAGAATAAGCCTCCAAATTCGGAGGCTATTTTTTTGATTAAGTAATTGATAAATCGATTACTTTTGCACCTCCAATAAAAACATATTGGAACTTTTGCCCGGGTGGTGGAATTGGTAGACACGCAGGACTTAAAATCCTGTGGCCTTACAGCTGTACGGGTTCGACTCCCGTCCCGGGTACAAAACAGAAAGAGCAACAGAGCGAGAGCGCTGTTGCTCGCTCTGTTTTACTTCGCACCTACATTGTTCCTCGCTCTGTTAACTCTGCCCTCGAGAGCCTCAGGCAGCATTCTGCTACAAAAGAATTTATGCTCTCGCACTGTTTCTCTCCCGACAGCTATCGCATAAGCGTCAGGCTAATTTAAAAGTTTAGCAACAATTTTGCTCTTGTTTTTGACTGCTAATATGAAATGTGTAGAGACGCCATTAATGGCGTCTCTACAGGAATTCACCCCCCTTAATAGAGCCCGCCATCCATAATATTGGATGAAATCCAATATTATGGATGGCGGGCTCATCAGTACCAATCAATAAATTATTTTAGATGCAAAACAAGGCAAATATTTTTAAAAGAAAACTCTAATTTTTAAGAGTGATAAGACTGTTAATTTTCCTAAAAAA
>JANOAX010000012.1:0-3851 GCA_031411335.1 Bacteroidota bacterium | reverse complement strand
CAGAAACTGCAAATCTTTTAAAAAGGATGGTTTCTTTCCTTCTATTTTATGTCCCAAAAATTGACCAACCCAAGCCGAAACAAATAATACTATGAATATTGAAAAGCGATGGTCATAGTAATGCACATTGATGTAGAAGGCTATGGTAATACAAATCAGCCCCCAAATGAGCATGCCGATCCACAATGTTTTTGATAATAAAAAGTAATAAATAGTGAGTAACAGAAGAGATAGAATGGCTAAGTTTCCAAATATCGGTACGGTGATACAGAACAAAAATTCAACAATGCTGAAGAAGATCACCGGCACACAAATCCAATGAATTAGAATATTTTGAGGATGGATATGGCTTTCAGAATATTCATCCATAAGGGAGTTCAGCGTTCGCATGAGAAATTATTAAATATTTTCAAAAATAATGGATAAATGAATGCTTGCAACCACTATTTTTGGTTCATGCGAATATTTCTGCTACTATGCTTTGTGGTTATCGTTTCCTGCTCTGGGAAGAAGGTTGAACCAGCCAAGTTGGATTCTATTTCTAATGAGACAACTGCTCCCATTGAAAAATCAGGACATTCTTTTAGCTATCAACCGTGTCAACTCGATGCGAATCTCCATTATTCTGTCTACTACCCTACCCGCTTCTCTTCGAAAGAAAAGTTTCCCATACTGATTTTATTTGATCCACATGGCGATCCTGATTTTCCTTTGGAGAAGTATAAATCATTAGCGAATACCTATGATTTTATTTTAATTGCATCTAAGGAATCTAAAAATGGTAACAGTGCTGAGCAAACAGCCAATATCATTCAGTCGATATTGTACCAGTGCCTTATCATAGAAAAAGTTGATACAAATCAAATTTTCGCTGGAGGATTTAGCGGTGGTGCACGTGTAGCCTCAATGCTTGCACTTTCTCCATCTGGAGTAAAGGGACTCGTGGTTTGTGGTGCGGGAATTCCTGCAGGTTCATGGACTGGAGTTCCGCCGCATCTGATCGTTGGAATTGCAGGGAACAGTGATATGAATTTGTCTGAAATTTTAAATTTTAATACGCAGGATCCTCGTATGATGAGTCGCTATCAAACCATTCGCTTTTCAGGCGAACATGCCTGGCCGCCGTCATCCGTGATGGAAAATGCATTTATTGCATTTGCTGCTATTGCACAACGCGATCGTTTTACAGAGGTAAATACAAAGCAATTGGATGCTGGACTTGCTTTTTTAAAGCATCAGTCCGATTCAGTTTCTAATGTGATTGAAAAAGTGGAGCTTTATAAGAACATGGTGAAGAATTTTCAAGGGATGTTGAATACCACAAGTGTAGAAGCTTCTCTGCAAAAGTTGATGAATTCCATCGAATATAAACAAGCGTTGTCTGTAGAAAGTGAATTCAAACAAATAGAATCAAAGAATCGTGATTATTTTATTCGTGCATTAGGAGTAAAAGATACAGGCTGGTGGAGATCGGAATTTGAACGATGGGAATCTACAAGTGCAACCAAAAGTCCACAAGCTTTTGAAGATATGAAAAACCGTGTTCGTGGTGTAATTAGTCTTTCTACGTATATGTCGCTTAACCGCGCTATCACCGCCTTACATAAAGAACAAAGTGCTTATTTTTCCAGCATCTATCGAATGGTTGATCCAAAAAATACTGAAGCTTGGTATTTATCTGCAGTGAGTGCAGCAATGGATGGTAAGAGAGATGATTGTATACGTTTTTTGGAGGTGGCTATTCAAAAAGGATTTAAGGATGCAACACGTTGTAGAACGGAGTCAGCATTCATGTCATTGCAAAGTGATAGTCAGTTTCAAGATAAAGTTAATCAGATAAATAATTAATATGATAAAGTCAATTCGTGAAGCGTACAATAGTTCATTTACCCAAGAAAAGTACGAGGGGTTTTTGAAGGATTTGAATAGTACTTTTAATTATAATATTGATTTCCGAGTTTCGGAAACACCTGTGTTTATGGACAAAGCCCTCAAGCAATTGGTCGTAAAAGCAGGAGAGGATATTATTGATGTGATTGTTAAACCTGATTTTAAAAATATTTCGGAAAATGCTATTCCAGATGGATTAAAGGTGAGTAATGAGGATAGTCATTCCAAATTAATTGCCATTGATTTTGCAATATGTGAAGATGGCAATGGCGGATTAATACCTAAACTCATCGAGTTGCAAGGATTCGCATCTTTGTTTTGTTATCAAGAGTGGCTTTCTACCAAGTACCGAAAACATTTTTCAATACCAGAAGGTTTCGATAACAAGTTTAATGGATATACACATGAAACTTTTTTGGCAAGAATGAAAGAGATCGTCATTGGAAAGCAAGATCCTAATGAAACTATTTTGTTGGAAATTGAACCTTGGAAGCAAAAAACACAAATCGATTTTCATTGCACACGCTTATATTTGGGAATTCCAGTTGTTTGTTTAACAGATGTAATTCGGGAAGGACATCATCTTTTTTACATGAATAATGGAAGGAAAACGCGCATCCGAAGAATTTATAATCGTGTGATTTTTGATGAGCTGCTACAGAGGAAAGAGTTGAATTTGCAGTTTAATTTGACGGAAGATGTCGACGTTGAATGGGTGGCTCACCCGAATTGGTTTTTTAGAATTTCTAAATATACCATGCCTTTTTTAAGTGGCCCAAGCATTCCTAAAAGTTATTTTGTGCATAAGCTTCCATCTATTCCCGATGATCTCGAAAATTGGGTGTTGAAACCATTGTTTAGCTTCAGTGGTCAAGGAGTAGTTTTTGATGTGCAGAAATCAGATATTCTCACGCTAGAAAATCCATCTAACTATATCCTTCAGAAAAAAGTGAAGTATGCAGAAGCTTTGCAATCTCCTACTGGATCTGTAAAATGTGAAATTCGTCTCCTTTACCTTTGGGGAGAAGGTGAATCTCGCCCTACGCTTACCATCAATTTAGGAAGGATGAGTAAAGGAAAAATGATTGGAGTTCGCTACAATGAAAACCTCGATTGGGTAGGCGGAACTTCTTTTTTCCTCGAAAAAGACTAACAGAATTACTCTGGTTTTGGCTTAGGAGGTGGTAAAGCAAAGGCTACAGGTTCATGGGAAAATTCATCTCGGTGACATCCATCGCAAAATGGTTTGTTCTGAGATAGCCCACATCGGCATAAGGAGACAACCGTTCTTCCTGCCAAATCATAAGGATTGCCATTGGAATCAATAATTTCAAATTCACCTTCTACTCGAATAGATCCATTCGAGTTAATCTTGATCTTAGTCATAGCTGTTTTAGTTTTTTCTTTCGGGTAAATAGGTGTATGAGAGAATTAATCCACATATACACGTACAGGACATCATAATATATAACACAACCATGATGGATTTATTATAAGCATCAAAATTCATTTCGTGCTGAATGATACCTATTAATGAAAGGAAATTGGCAATTGTCCGTTGGGTAAAAACTACAATTCCACCTAATGATAATCCAAAGCCTAACCAAATAGCCTTTTCATTTTTATTACAATACCATGCGGTCCCCCAAAAAGCAACTCCAAACAGAATTCCCACTAACATCATATTAAAAGCTTTGGTTCCAACAACCATATAAGCCGCTAGACCATTGATAATTAGCAAAGTTCCTTGTACCATTAAGGTGCGAATATGTGGCAGAGAATGCATATTTGAAAGCGTATTAGGGTATGAAAATAAGTTATTAAAATCAATCTTCAAAGATTTTAGTTTTTTACAAATAGAATTATGCGAAATAAATTGTATATTTAATTGCGAATTAGTAAGTCTTTCCTCTAGAATCGTTATTTTTGTCGAAACCCAACCCATTTTAATGACGACCCCT
>JANOAX010000011.1:0-5930 GCA_031411335.1 Bacteroidota bacterium | reverse complement strand
GCTACCTTCCGGTCCTGGGGAGGTTTGTAGGAGCTGATCGTATAAGACTTACCCGGGACAAAAGTACAAAATCTAATCTTACTACTGTTTTTTAACAAATGAAATTTTGCACGGATTAGAATATTAGTTTTGCGACATACAAAATAATCAACCATGAAATTCTTTATAGACACCGCAAATCTCGATCAAATCCGTGAAGCTTACGACCTTGGCGTTTTAGATGGAGTAACTACAAATCCTTCTTTGATGGCAAAAGAAGGCATCAAAGGGAAAAATAATATTTTAAAACACTATGTAGATATTTGCGAAATTGCAAAAGGTGGTGATGTGAGTGCTGAAGTAATTGCTACTGATTTTGATGGAATGGTGAGAGAAGGGGAAGAGTTGGCCGACTTGCATCCTCAAATTGTTGTGAAGATTCCGATGATTAAAGATGGAATTAAAGCGATCCGTTATTTTTCGCAAAAAAGAATTAAAACCAATTGCACTTTAGTTTTTTCTGCCGGACAAGGATTGTTGGCAGCTAAATCGGGTGCAACGTATGTTTCGCCTTTCATTGGTCGCTTAGATGATATTTCTTTTGATGGAATTGAATTGATTGAACAACTCGTTCATATTTACGGAATCTATGGCTACGAAACACAAGTGTTAGCAGCAAGTATCCGCCATACTATGCATATTGTGAAATGTGCAGAAGCCGGTGCTGATGTTGCAACATGTCCGTTACAACCGATTTTGGATTTGTTGAAACATCCATTGACAGATTCTGGTTTAGCGAAGTTTTTATCAGACGCGTCGAAGACAAAATAAATTATAGCTGGATAGTCATAATCCTATTTGTAACCTCGCCATTCATGGCGAGGTTACATGAATCTACCTCTATAACAAACCCCTCCTTCCATAAAAATGGATTTAATCCAATTTTATGGAAGGAGGGATAATGAATGGGGAGTTTATCTATAACCTCGCCTTAAAAGACGAGGTTATAGATAGTTTGTATAGATGAATTTTTTTCTGCTAATAATTGCTAATATGGTAAATTAGTCGGATTCCCATTCGATTCGTAAGCGGAGGAGGGTCTAAAACTATGATGTAGCAAAAGTTTTTTTACTATTTCTTCTTAAATCCCCTTTTATATCCTTTACGAAGTCTTTTCAATTTTTTGTTGTCGTTGGTATAAACCTTTACGAGTTCACGCCATGAAGAGCCGGGGTTGAGTTTTTTGTCGGTTTGTCCGAGTTGAAATCCAAGTTTATAAAGCGAACCTTCGATCATTTCGAGATCATAGTTTCGGTCGATAAGTATTTTGTATAAGGTCAAGGAATGTTCCAATTCATTTTGCTCACGGTAACGGCTAGCCGCATAATTGAGCATGCCATTGGAACCTTTGTTTTTGATGAAAGCAAATAAATCTGGATCATGATCGAGTCCGAAATTATTAATTTTGAATTCGAGATAATACTTGGATGCTTTTTCGTAGTTATCCATCGAAGTCTGAAAACGTCCTTTAATTTCATCATTTCGTACTTCTTTCATTAACTCTAAGTAAGTAACAGCGGTACGAATATTTCGAATGGCAGATTCTAAGCTGTCAACATTAATTTCACATTCACGATTATTGCTGGCAACTGTAATTCCATGCTCATAGCTCGCGTTAGCTTCCAAGAATTTCATTTCGGCTTCAACATCTTGTCCTTTATTGTAAGCGGAGTCGACAGAAAATTGTGCGTTTATACATTGCTGTGTAAAAATGCTTTTGCGTAAGGTTTCAAGTTGCTTGTTGATCTCTTTGTCCTCCAATAAAAAATACTTTTGCTGAGCATCCGTAGCCATCGAATATTTTTCGCGAGCTGCAGTAAGGTTATTACTTTTTACAAAACCAGATCCCTCAAAAATAAATTCTAGTGTACGAGGTCGTGCAGCGTTAAACGTTAATGTTCTAAAATCTTTATTTGGCTTTAGATGTTGCAGCTCGGCCAATCGATCTGCCTCCTCAAGTTTTTCCAGCGCAGCATCGTACATTTTCTGATCGGTGAGACGGATGGCTTGGGAGATGATATGATCGTATTTTTTCTGACGAATAGCTTCCATCAAATTTGATGCTTCCGTTCCATCGGGGATATATTTTTTATTATTGTTTTGAAATTGAATGGCTGTTTGAGTTAAAATTTCTGCTTGACTAAATTCATTAATAATAATAAGTTCGCGGGCTTCATCGAGGTATTCTTTGTAGATGCCTGATTTAGCTAACGACATTCCTCGACTCAACTCTTCACCACAAGGAACACCATTGTATTTTTCACAAATGCTACGCGCCGATTCATATTCGTCGATGGCTTTGCGAAATTTATTCTTGGTGTAAGCATCATCGCCTTGTTGGATGTAAACTAAATAAATTTCCTTTAGCAGATCAAACGTGAAATCTTTTGTTTCTGGGTCGACGGGCATATTATATAAAATATCGTCAGACTTACATACCGCCTCATGTAAATTTCCTTGATTAAAATCGATGAAAGCTAATTGGAATAGGGCAGGGGTGAACATTGGATTTACTTCCAATGCCCAGAGGAAATAATCCTGGGCTTTATTAAAATTCTTGTTTCGAATGAAGCCAAGTCCTTTGTCGAAAAATGTTAGATGCAAAGTACTTAATACCTGACCGAACTCTGCTTTTTTAAGATTCAATATATTTTGAACTATATTTATTTTCTCCAGTAGTTTGCCTGGATCTTTTGCTTGTAAAGGGAGCTTTAGATGATAATTTGCATTTTGAGCCTGCCGTAAAAATGTTTCAGATTCCATCAGGTTCTTTTGATTGTTTCTGAAATTTTCATAGGCATAAGGGTTCAATCCTTGTAACATCCCAACCGCTCTGTCGAGATCGGCGATGGCGTCATAATAACTATTGATGATTTTTACTTGTGCTGCAAGATCTGCAGAACTACCGAATTTAAATTCGAAGTTGATGAGATCAAAACTGGTGTACTGAGGACTAATGGTATCCGTATCGTTGTATGATGCCAATGCAATTTTTCCTGAATCCACTTTTGCTGAAAGTGGGCGATCCCAAAACAAGCCACTCGTTGCTTTTTGGCGTAAAGCAAATTTTACTTCGGCGGGTAGGAGGTAATCGCTTACATCAAATCCTTTGTAATTCACATCCCCACTTAATCGCATTGATTCCGATTCGATATTATAAACGAATTTGGGTTCGCGTGTAATTACTTTCATCAATTGCCCAAAGGATAAATAGTAAAATGTAGACCTTGGTGATTTTCCGTTGCCTTCCGCTAAAATTTTAATTAGGGGTCCGGCGTTTGAATTGCCTCCATCCGATATGGTTACCTTTTGATCATATCGATATTCGGTGACGAATTTATTTTGTGCATGGAGTTGGAATCCGAGGAATAAGAATAGTAAGGTTAGCGTTCTCATAATTTTTAATTACGGCTCCAAATTACAAAGGAAAACTGTACCTCTTTAACGTTTCTTTAAAAAGCTGATAAGGATTTAATTTCTTGGAGTTTTTTGATATAATAAATAAAAATAGATAAACCTCATTCCATCGCCAATTTCCCTGTACTAATTACTTCATTTTGGTTTGAAATGGTATAGAAGTAAAAACCTGCTGTTATGTTGTTTCGATGCAGGGTATAGGGCCAAGAAATAATTTGCTCTTCTTTTAACAATATACCACGACTATCATACAAACGCAGCGTATTATTTTTTAAAACCCGTAAATTAATATCTGAAAAAGTAATATGCGTCGTTTGCTGCATAGGATTGGGGTAACAATAGCTTTTTAATAATTGATTTTCTACTTCAAATAAACCGGTAGTAACTAACCCCATTGAATCTGTTTTTACTACATACAAATTTTGAACGCCAAAGGAATCAATTAATCCACAAAGCATATATCCTCCGTCGCTGGTTTGGATGACATCGTTGCTTTCATACCAGATGCCTGTGGTGAATGGATAATATGAAAATTGTTTACCCCAAATTATATTCCCACTCGTATCCGCCTTTACAAGAGCCATACCAGTGCCAGCGCCTGTCATAATTAAATTTCCATCGGATGTTTTAGTAATGCGAGAATAAGCTGGGTAAACATTTTTTTTCCAGAGGCTATCTCCGATAGAGGAAATTTTATACAAACTGGCCTCATCGCATAACGCAACCACACCACCATCTGGAGTTGGTTCAATGTCTGTAAAAAGAAACATGTTGCTATTGTAAAATGTTTTATACCAAATCACAAATCCAATGGAATCGAGTTTTGCTACATACATGGGATCCACAAAACTTCCACCTGCATTGCCACAAATAAAATAACCTCCATCTAGGCTATGTTTTACGGAGTACAATCCACTCAACCCATAACTTCGACTCCAAACAATGGTTCCAGCGCTGTCTACTTTTAGTAAATCGGGGTATGAGTCGTTGTAACAAGCTATGAGGTAGGTGGAATCGTTATTTATTAGAATATCTCTTCCTCTATCAATGCCACTATTTCCAAAAGTGTGTGAAAACAATACTGTACCTTGTGTATCAATTCCAGTTAAAAAAACATCTCCTGCAGGGCCGTTGCATGCAGTACTCGCTCCGCTAATAACTAAATTATTTTGATTATTAACTTCTAACGCCTCAACACCACCACCGCAAGTTTGAAAAGTTTTTAATGTATCTCCTAAAGAGTCTAAATTCCAAAGAAATGTTTGTTGCAAAGGCAACATAAATAATCTTCCTCCAACTATGTAGCTATTATTTGAAATTTCTCGAATACGTGATCCATAATTGTCATTTTGTAAATAATAAATTCGTTGAAATGTAGTTTGCTGTCCCAAAAGATGGGTGCAAATCAATAGGGCGGCTAAAGTTAAATACACTATTATTTTCATCTAATTCAATAGTTGTTAAAAATGATCCGTAATAGCTTCTTTTCATTTTTTAAAATATAACTTCCTTTAGGTAATGCTAATACTTGAATGTAACTTAATTTACCAAATTCTTGACCTAAGTATGTGTACACTAAATAATTTTCACCAGGTTCTAAGTAGGATGAAGTTGGTGTAGATTGAAAATTACTTTCTGCTCCATTTTGTAAATTATTATTTGCATATCGAGCGGAAAAACAATCGTGATTGGTATAGATATTAGGAGCTCTATCCTGTATTCTTAACGTATCTAGTGTTGCTAGTCCATATTTAAAGAAGGCATAGCCTTCTATTTTAATTGAATTAGGCCAATTAAGATTTAAAGGCGGTACAACAAATTGAATAAAATAAGGAACTTGATCCCTAAAAATATTCTGCGTCTCTGTTAAATAATGTTGTTGGGGTGACCAAATACTACCTGCTGAGCCTTGTAACCATCTACCTAAATAGATGGTGGAATCGTTTACTCCTACAGAATCCTCCGCCGAAAACATAGGCCAAATATTGGTCATGGTGGTGTTATTTCCAAAATGATAAATTCGCTGGGCGAGTTGAGAATCTAATTTAGTATCCATCGTCATTTAATATACCTCGAACTATTCAATCCATCACCAATTTTCCAGTACTTATCACTACGTTATTGCTGGAGATGGTATAAAAATAAAAACCCGCTGGAGTGTTGTTTCGATGCAGGGTATAGGGCCAAGAAATAATTTGCTCTTCTTTTAACAATATACCACGACTATCATACAAACGCAGCGTATTATTTTTTAAAACAGGTAAATTAATATCTGAAAAAGTAATATGCGTCGTTTGCTGCATAGGATTGGGGTAACAATAGCTTTTTAATAATTGATTTTCTGCTTCAAATATTCCAGTGGTAACGAACCCCATTGAATCTGTTTTTACTACATACAAATTTTGAACACCAAAGGAATCAATTAATCCACAAAGCATATATCCTCCGTCGCTGGTTTGGATGACATCGTTGCT
>JANOAX010000010.1:0-3016 GCA_031411335.1 Bacteroidota bacterium | reverse complement strand
GTTGCTCTAATTCCACATATAATTTGTTCGCTTCCAATTCCCCTTCTAACATCACTTCGCCTTCAACGGAATTATCTAAGATAGATCGTACCAACTTTGCAAACTTCGTCAAATATCGTTGAGCGGAACGGGCATCATTCTTCAAAATATAATCTTGAATAGAATTAATTACATTAAAAATAAAATGAGGATTCATTTGAGCGCGCAACGCCTTTATCTCAAGCATCACCAGTTGTTTATTAAAATCGGTACGCAACCTTTCCTGTTCTCTTACACGTGCAATTCGCAATCGCATAAAATAAACTGCAAGAAGAATCACTGTAAACAATACCAAGAATCGGAACCACCACTGCTGCCAAAAAGGAGTTAAGATGGTAAACTTCAAACTTTCTTTTGCAACGGTCCAGGTACCTGAACTATTTTTTACCAATACACTAAAAATATAATTACCGGGTTTCAACGAAAGAAACTCAACATGCCGACTTAAAGTTACCGACTCAAAAGTGTCTGCTTCATTAACGAGCCAATAACGATACTTGATATTTCCATAACTTTTGTATGACAAGGCTTCGAAACCAATACTTATATTATTAGATCCATGATCAAGTGAACCAATCTCAGCTAAACTCACATCTACATTATTCACTTTAAAACTTGTGAAATGAAAAACAGGAGGTGTCGAATTCACAAAACTTGAACGTCCATCAAAAAACAAAATCGACTTTTTAGTAGCCACCCATACAGTATCATTTAATACGGCAATATCATTGATTTCATTATCGGATAATCCTTCATTATAACCAATACTACTCACAGAAAAACGAAATGGAGAAAAACTTTCAATGGTTACTTTCGAAGCGCCATTGTAGGAAGCACACCAAATCGAATTTTCACCTTGCGCAATTCGATGAATGATATTATTGCACAAACCATCCGACTCATCCACTTTGTATGCTGAATCGCCGACTACGATCACCAGCCCTTTTCCTCGAGTTGCAAAAAAATACTGGTCATTCTTTTTTTCAATATCATCTACACGAGTATCTTTAAAAATTGGATGGAACAAATTTAGAATAGCTCCTTGCTCATTGAGTAAATAAACACCACTGTTCGTTCCTAAAATAAATTTTCCATCCGGTCTTTCAGTCACACAATTTGCGCGCTGTTTCAAACTAGCCCACAAAAATATTGAATCGTCTTTCAATTTATACAAACCATTAATGGATGCATTCAGCATGTCTCCATTTTGCAAACGAATAAAGTCACCCTTTAAAGAATTCGTTCCATCCGATGTAAAAGGATGATACTTTCCGTTTGATAAATATCCAGGCGGCTCCATCGAAATTAATAAACGGTTCTCTTCCTCGTCGTAAAACATAGCGTTTACATACTTCTCCTTATTCGACAAGGTTGTCCCTTTAAAACCTAACGAATTAAACTCGGCAACAACACCATTCCAAAAACCTGCGTAAATAATATTCTTACCCTTCGCCAAACATAAAGCTTCCTGAAAGGAATCTGGATTTAAAATATACTCATTAACACCGGCGTCATTAAAATAAAAAACACCAGAATTTACAGTAGTAACCCAGAGACCACTTTCAAAGTCCAACACGGTACTTGAAATAAATTCCTTTTCTAAGTATCCATTTACAATTATCCAATATTTTGTCGAGAGCTTAAACAATCCATTATATGATGAAACCCACAGTTCATCATTTTTACCCTCATACAAATAAGTGATAGGTCCAGGAAGTTCATACAAGAGATGAAGTTGTCCATCTTTATACTCAAACAAATATTTTGAAAGTGAAATAATCATTCGACCGTCTCGCAAGTACTTTGCAAAAAGTTGTCCGCTATAATTCACATCTACAAATAAAGAATCATAATTTCCCTTATACTTTCGCACGTATAAATAAGTAGGAAGAGAGGGAATGAATAATTTATTTCCGGAAGTCAATAATCGACCTTCTTCAATTTCATCCACAAAAATTTGATTAAAGGGATGTGACTTTATAAACTTCAATTCTAAATGCTCCTTTCCTTTCTTATCAATAAAATACTCTCCATTATAATTGCAGGAGAAATAAACATTTTCTAAACTATCTACAAAAAAACCTAAGGGAATTGAATTCCCTACAATTTTCTTTGCTAGCCCATTAAATGCAAAAGGCTTCACCACTTCATTCTCAATAAAGAACAACTGTCCTGAAAATGTTTGCATCCACATCCGTTCCTTATGATCAATAAACAATTTGAAAACCGTATTATCACTTAATCCTTCTGCGGAAGAAAAAACTCTAAACTCATATCCATTATATCGAGCCACGCCATGATCCGTCGCAAACCACAAATAGCCTTTCCGATCTTCGATTACTTGATAAATTTGCGAAGACGGCAATCCATCAAGCGTTGTAAACTGACGCAACACCGGCTGCGGCAATTGAGCAGCTAATGATAGTGACATCGACATGAAAGCCAACACCAAAAGTCTCCGTAAACCCATCTTCCGAAACATATCCATTTATGCATCGAAATTTAATTCAAATTCCTGAATAATCCATCTATTCTGCGAAATTTAAAAAGACTGCTTCAAAATTGGGCAAATAACATCACCTTTGCAGGATGATTCAGATTGACGACAAACTCATTTCATTAGATGTAATAGACGAACAATTCGTTTGTGACCTAGCTAAATGCAAAGGGGAGTGTTGTATTTCGGGAGATGCTGGGGCACCTCTGGAAGAAAGTGAATTATTTGAAATAGAAGATGCCTTTCCTACTATCAGAAACATGTTATCTGAAGATGGCAAAAAGAGTATCGAGAACTACGGACTCTACACCAAGGATCAAGACGGAGATTGGGTAACACCATTAGTGAATGGCAACAAAGAATGCGCCTATGTGATTTTTGAAAAAGGAGTGGCCACATGCGCATTTGAAAAAGCACATTCAGAAGGAAAGATATCATTTCGAAAACCCATCTCCTGCCACCTTTATCCCATTCGCATAA
>JANOAX010000009.1:0-7838 GCA_031411335.1 Bacteroidota bacterium | reverse complement strand
CACTCCGTACTCCTGAGCCTTACAAAGGAAAAGGTATTAAGTTCGTAGGTGAACAACTTCGTAGAAAAGCTGGTAAGTCAGCATCTAAAAAATAATTAATTAATAGGAAAGTTTCCAATTTATCATGCAAGATAAAAAACTCGTACGCCGCAAAAAGATTCGCTCTCGCATTCGTAAAATAGTTACGGGCACGGCTGAACGTCCAAGATTGTCAGTATTCAGAAGTAACAAATCAATCTACGCACAGTTGATTGATGATGTGAATGGACACACAATCGCAGCAGCTTCTTCCCGTGAAGGTGGAGTAGATGCAAAATCTAACAAAGTTGAACAAGCTACCTCTGTAGGGAAAATCGTTGCAGAAAAAGCAAAAGCAGCTGGAATCACTGCAGTAACCTTCGATCGTGGCGGTTATTTATATCATGGACGTATCAAAGCTTTGGCTGATGGTGCACGTGAAGCAGGTCTACAATTCTAATTCGAACCGATAGTTTACGAAATATCAAATGATTCAAAACAGCAAACGCGTAAAGTCAACCGATACTGAACTCCACGATAAACTGGTGTCTGTAAATCGTGTTACAAAAGTGACCAAAGGTGGTCGCGCTTTTGGATTCGCTGCCATCGTGGTAGTTGGAGATGAGAAAGGTGTAGTTGGACACGGTCTCGGAAAAGCAAAAGAAGTAACGAATGCCGTTACAAAAGCAATCGATGATGCTAAGAAAAACTTAGTACGCATTCCTATCCGTAAAGGAACTGTTCCTCATGAGCAGGATGGTAAGTTTGGTGGAGCACGTGTGTTCCTAAAGCCTGCCTCTCCCGGTACTGGTGTAATTGCAGGTGGTGCGATGCGTTCGGTTTTAGAAAGCGTTGGAATTACCGATGTACTTGCTAAGTCAAAAGGATCTTCAAATCCACATAACGTAGTAAAAGCAACCATCGATGCCTTGCTGAAAATGCGTGATGCGCATGCAGTAGCTCAACAAAGAAATGTTGATATCAGTAAAGTATTTAACGGATAATATCAAAGAATTTACAAAATGGAAATGATATCTATCACTCAGATAAAAAGCGGAATTAATCGCCCAGAAAATCAAAAGCGTACATTGAAAGCGCTTGGATTAAGCATGAATAAAACAGTCGAAATGAAATCATCACCTCAACTTACGGGGATGTTATCAAAGGTGACTCACTTGGTTCGTGTTGTAAAAAAATAAGTATCTACCGATTAAGAGAAATAAACAGAGATTATGGATTTGAGCAATCTTAAACCAGCAAATGGTTCTACCAAGAACCGCAAGCGTATTGCACGCGGTACCGGTTCCGGTCGTGGTGGTACATCTACACGTGGTCACAAAGGTGCGGCTTCACGAAGTGGATATAGCCGTAAAATCGGATTCGAAGGAGGTCAAATGCCCCTTCAACGCCGTCTTCCGAAATTCGGATTTACAAATATTAATCGTGTGGAGTTTGCAGGAATTAACTTGGACACACTTCAACGTATTGCTGATGAACATGGCGTAAGCACATTTGATCAACAAGTATTTATTGAGCGTGGACTTGTTTCCAAAAATGACCTCATCAAAATTCTTGGTCGTGGTGAGTTATCAGCGAAATTGAATGTGACTGCACATGCATTTTCTGCTACAGCTGCTGCCGCTATTGAAAAAGCAGGTGGAGCAACGTCAACTATTGAAAGAAAAGGTGGACCCCTCAAAACCATCTAATAAGAATATATGAAGAACTTCATACAGACAATACAAAACATATTTAAGATTGATGACCTTCGTTCAAGGATCGTTAATACTTTATTGTTCCTCCTTGTTTATCGTTTGGCGGCACATGTGGTATTACCCGGTATTGATCCTACGCAATTGGCAGGTCTTCGTGAACAAACGTCTGGTGGTATATTAGGTTTGTTAGATGCTTTCTCAGGTGGTGCGTTTTCGCAAGCATCTGTTGTAGCATTAGGAATAATGCCTTATATCTCTGCGTCGATCGTAGTTCAACTTTTAGGAATTGCAGTTCCGTATTTCCAGAAATTGCAAAAGGAAGGTGAAAGTGGTCGTAAGAAGTTGAATCAAATTACTCGTATCTTAACCGTTATCGTGGTTATTTTCCAAGCTCCAGGTTATTTAATTAACTTGAAAGCTCAAGCGCCAGGTGCTATTATCGCCTATACGAATCCGGATATTATTTCTCCTGCATTCTTTATGTTCACAGCTACATTAATTATTATAGCGGGAACATTATTCATTATGTGGTTGGGTGAGCGTATCACCGAAAAAGGAATTGGTAATGGTATTTCTTTAATCATCATGACGGGTATCATCGCACGTTTGCCATTCGCATTACGTGATGAATTCTTATCTCGTTTGAATGAGCAAGGTGGCGGACTCGTTATCTTCTTAATTGAAATGGTAGCCTTATTCCTGGTTGTAGTTTCTGTGATTCTCTTAGTGCAAGGAACTCGAAAAATTCCGGTTCAGTTTGCGAAGAAGATTGTAGGTAACAAACAATACGGTGGCGTTCGTCAATACATTCCGCTTAAAGTAAATGCTGCTGGTGTAATGCCGATTGTATTTGCTCAAGCTATCATGTTTATCCCTGCTTATATAGCACAGTTCTTCCCAGAATCAGCATCATGGCAAGGTTTCGCAGCACAAATTACTGACTTCACTTCGGTGTTATATAATGTTGTGTTTGCATCAATGATCATCATCTTTACATATTTCTATACTGCTATCTCGGTAAATCCAAGTCAAATGGCAGATGATATGAAGAAGAATGGTGGATTTGTTCCCGGCGTTAAACCAGGAAGAAAAACATCAGAATTCATTGATGATATTATGTCAAAAATTACATTGCCCGGATCTATCTTCCTTGCCTTGGTAGCGATTCTACCTTCGTTTGCGAATATGGCTGGAGTGAATAGTAATTTTGCTCAATTCTACGGCGGTACTTCGTTGCTGATTGTAGTAGGAGTAGTGTTGGATACTTTACAGCAAATCGAGAGTCATCTCTTGATGCGTCACTACGATGGTCTGATGAAATCAGGTCGTATCAAAGGACGTTCTGCTGCTGGAGTAACAGCATAATTGAAATTGAATTAAAATGAGCGGCGGTACTATAGTGTACAAGACAGCAGAGGAGATCGAGTACATCCGCAATAGTTCTTTACTTGTTGGCAAGACATTGGCTGAAGTAGCCAAAAATCTTAAACCCGGTGTAACCACATCGTCATTGGATGCAATAGCTGAAAAGTTTATTCGCGATCATGGCGCAACACCATCCTTCAAAGGTTATCATGGATTCAAGCATACGCTTTGTATCTCGGTAAACGAAGAAATTGTTCACGGTATGCCGGGAGCAAGAGTAATCAAAGAAGGGGATGTGGTTTCAGTGGACTGCGGTGCATTTATGAATGGATATCACGGGGATTCGGCTTATACCTTTCCTATTGGTGAAGTGAATGAAGATACGTTGCAGTTGTTGCGTGTTACAAAGACTTCCTTACTCAAGGGAATCGAACAAGCCAAAGTGGGAAACCGAATTGGCGATGTAAGCGCTGCGATCCAAGGATACGCTGAAAAAAATGGTTACGGTGTGGTGAGAGAGTTAGTGGGACATGGAATTGGAAAGCAATTGCATGAAAAACCAGAGGTTGCTAATTATGGAAAACGAGGTTCGGGTCCTCAGCTTAAAGCTGGAATGACCATCGCCATCGAGCCCATGATCAACAGAGGTACTCGCAGCATCATTCAATTGAAAGATGGATGGACATTAATCACAGGAGATCGAAAGCCTTCTGCGCATTTTGAACATACCATTGCCATTACAGAAGCAGGTCCTGATATATTAAGTACCTACTCATACATTGAACTTGCCATCGAAGAAAATAGTTACATAACAGAGAAAATAGAAACACTCGCCTGATCAAATGTCAAAGCAACCTGCCATCGAACAAGACGGCACGATTACAGAAGCACTCTCCAATGCAACGTTCCGCGTTGAATTAGAGAATGGACACGAAATCATCGCACACATCAGTGGAAAAATGAGGATGCATTACATCAAAATTCTTCCCGGTGATAAAGTGAAAGTGGAGATGTCTCCATACGATCTAACAAAAGGAAGAATAACGTATCGTTATAAATAATCCGTTCACGGAAAACTAAGATTAAAAATGAAAGTACGCCCATCACTTAAAAAACGCAGCGCAGAATGTAAAATCGTGCGTCGCAAAGGTCGCTTGTATGTGATCAACAAAAAGAACCCACGTTTTAAAATGCGTCAAGGGTAATAAATTTAAGTTTAACTAATAGAAATTACGTCAGATAATGGCTCGTATATCTGGTATTGATTTACCAAAAAATAAAAGAGGTGAGATAGGTCTCACTTACATCTATGGCATCGGTCGTTCGGCTGCCCAAAAGATCCTAACTACTGCCGGTGTTGATTTCAACAAGAAGGTAAATGAATGGAATGATGATGAATTGACTGCAATTCGTACCATCATCAATGACAACTTCCGTGTGGAAGGAGCATTGCGTTCAGAAACTCAGTTGAACATTAAGCGCTTGATGGACATCGGTAGCTACCGTGGTATTCGTCATCGTTCGGGTTTACCTGTTCGCGGACAACGCACAAAAAACAATACACGTACTCGTAAGGGTAAGCGTAAGACAGTTGCCAACAAGAAAAAGGTAACTAAATAATCTTTAATTAACTTATTTAATATAGACGTTCTGACCCATGGCTAAAACAACAAAAGCCGTAAAGAAAAGAGTAGTGAAAGTTGAGGCGACCGGCGAGGCGCATATCAATGCTACTTTTAACAACATCATTATAAGCCTTACGAACAACAGTGGCCAAGTAATTTCTTGGGCTTCTGCTGGTAAGATGGGCTTTCGTGGATCGAAGAAAAACACACCTTATGCTGCACAGCTTGCTGCTGCAGACTGTTCGAAAGTAGCTTTTGAAGCTGGCCTTCGTAAGGTAAAAGTGTTTGTAAAAGGTCCAGGATCTGGCAGAGAGTCAGCCATCCGTACTATACATAACTCTGGAGTGGAAGTAACAGAAATCATTGACATTACTCCCATCCCTCATAACGGTTGCCGCCCTCCAAAGCGTCGTCGTATCTAATTCTTGAAAGGTCAAACTAAGATTAAGTAATTAAATAAAATGGCAAGATATATAGGCCCCAAGACCAGAATCTCTCGAAAATTTCGCGAGCCGATTTTCGGTCCTGACAAAAATTTCGAAAAGCGTAATTATCCTCCTGGACAACATGGGAATAGTAAGAAGCGCGCAAAAGTTTCTGAATATTCAACTCAGTTGATGGAGAAGCAAAAGGTGAAGTACATGTACGGAATCCTTGAGCGTCAATTCGCGAAAATTTTCGATAAAGCGAATCGTATGGATGGTATCACAGGTGAAAACTTGTTGAAGTTAATCGAATCACGCTTAGATAATGTAGTGTATCGCTTAGGACTTTCTTCAAGTCGTTCGGGCGCACGTCAATTGGTTTCTCATCGTCACATCACAGTGAATGGAAAGTTGGTAAACATTCCTTCTTATACATTACGTTCTGGAGATGTAGTAGGCGTACGTGAAAAATCAAAATCACTTGAAACCATTACCGAATCTTTAGCATCTCGTATGGCTAAGTACGGTTGGTTAGAGTGGGATGGAAGCCAAATGGCAGGTAAATTCATCAATCCTCCAGCTCGTGAAGAACTCACCGAGAACATCAAGGAGCAGTTGATTGTCGAATTGTACTCTAAGTAATCCTTGAAAGTCGTGGCCTCGTAGAAGCCCTTAATTCTATAATAATTATATAGTAAACTATAAACAAATATAACTCACATGGCGATATTAGCTTTTCAGCAACCGGACAAAGTGATCATGAATCATTCGACCGAAACATTCGGTCAGTTCGAATTCCGTCCGCTAGAACCGGGATACGGAATAACCGTTGGAAATGCACTGCGTAGAATCCTACTCAGTTCCTTAGAAGGCTTTGCCATCACTTCTATTAAAGTTGGCGGAGTTGATCATGAATTCTCAACAATTAAAGGTGTTATTGAAGATGTAACCGAAATGATTTTGAACTTGAAGCAAGTGCGTTTCAAGCAACAAATTGAAGGTACTGACTCAGAAAAAGTACACGTGATGGTGAACGGTAAAGAAACATTTACCGCTGGCGATATTGCAAAACATACTACGGCGTTCCAAGTGTTAAATCCTGATTTCGTGATTTGCAACATGGATCCTTCTGTGAAATTGCAATTGGATATTACAATCGAAAAAGGTCGCGGTTATGTTCCTTCTGAAGAGAACAAAACAGCAACGGCGCCTATCGGTACCATCTTCTTAGACGCGATTTACACGCCGATCAGAAACGTAAAATATTTCATCGAGAACTATCGTGTTGAGCAAAAAACCGATTACGAAAAGTTAGTAGTAGAAATTACTTCTGATGGATCTGTACATCCGAAAGAAGCATTGAAAGATGCAGCCGAAATCTTGATTCATCATTTCATGTTGTTTAGCGACGAGAAGATTACCTTGGAGTCGAAGCCTAAGCAAGTGACGGAAGAATTAGATGAGACGACACTTCACATGCGTCAGTTATTAAAAACAAAATTAGTAGACATGGATTTAAGTGTTCGTGCCCTAAATTGTTTGAAAGCTGCCGATGTAGAAACGTTAGGCGACTTAGTAAGCTACACCAAAGCTGACTTATTAAAGTTCCGCAATTTCGGTAAAAAGTCATTAACAGAATTAGAAGAATTAGTTCGCAGTAAGAACTTAAACTTCGGAATGAATATCGCTAAATACGGTATTGATAAAGATTAATTAAAAAATAAATAAATCGCGTAGAGCGAAGATTATAACAACACGAATACAACATGCGTCACGGTAAAAAACACAATCACCTCGGCCGTACTACGAGTCATAGAGTTGCTATGTTAAGCAATTTAGCTATTTCTCTTATTACACATAAACGTATATTTACTACAGTAGCAAAGGCGAAAGCTTTGCGTGTATATGTAGAGCCTCTTATTACAAAGTCTAAAGACGACACTACACATTCACGTCGAGTGGTTTTCTCTTACTTACAAAGTAAAGATGCCGTTAGCGAATTGTTTCGTGACGTAAGCGTTAAGATTGCTGATCGTCCGGGTGGATACACTCGTATCATTAAAGTAGGTAACCGTCCTGGTGATGCTGCTGAAATGGCAATGATCGAATTAGTAGACTACAACGAGAACATGCTTAAAGAGAAAACAGGTAAGAAAGGTGCAGCAAAAGCAACGACTCGTCGTAGCCGCGCCAAGAAAGCCGCTCCAAAAGCAGGAGATGCTCCAGCCGCTGAAAGTACAGACGCTGCAGAATAATTTCTCAAAACATAATCTATTTAAAGCGAGGCGAACATTTTGTTCGCCTCGCTTTGTTTTTCGCGAATGAATTTTAGTAGCATATGGCTAAAGCCTCTCCCTAGCCCTCTCTAGGGGCATAGCTTAGTTTTTAACGAATTAATTTTAGTGAGCATATTGTTCAAGCCTCTCCCCAACCCCTCTCCAGAGGCGAGGGGCTATGGTAAAATTAAATTTGGATTTAGCTATAGAAATATTTTAATTAGAAAAATTGTCGTAGCGCAGCCTTAGCGGCTTTGCGCCTTAGCGAGAAAATTTAGCGAAGAGAAACCATCGAAGAGAAAAGCAGTATTCTCTAGCGAATAAATTTTAGTGACCATATTGTTCAAGCCTCTCCCCAACCCCTCTCCAGAGGCGAGGGGCTATGGTAAAATTAAATTTGGATTTAGCTATAGA
>JANOAX010000008.1:0-10244 GCA_031411335.1 Bacteroidota bacterium | reverse complement strand
GTGCGTTTCATTTTTGTGATCGGCCATAATGCTTATCTGACGCTAATAATTATACTAGATAGAAGAATGTAAATACGAATACCCATACTAAATCTACAAAATGCCAGTAGAGACCGGTTTTTTCAATGTGCTCATAATGTCCTCTGCGTTTGTATACGCCAGCAATAACATTTAAAAAGATGATAATATTAATGATCACTCCCGAGAATACGTGGAATCCGTGGAATCCAGTAATGAAGAAGAAGAAATCGGCGAAGAGCGGATGTCCGTACTCGTTACGAGTAAGATTAGCTCCATGAATATGTTCTGCTTTGGATTTAATATCGGCGATAACCGCTTTGTCGCTCACTACTTGATGTAATGGAGAAACCAAGGCATCATGCGGTGGATTTAAATGGTGTAAATGGTAAGCATTCTCAGCTACTTTGTATACATCTCCATTAGGCATAACATACGCACCTGCTGGTGTCCCATGAATGAAGTGATACCACTCCCAAGCTTGAGAACCTAAGAACATGAATCCACCTACAATAGTTAGTATCATCCACAAAGCAACGCCTTTGTTATCACGGCGATGACCTGCATCCACCGCTAAAACCATCGTCACCGAACTCATGATGAGGATAAAGGTCATTAAGGCTACGTACGCTAATGGAATATGTCCATCATAGAATGGGAAATGCGTAAACACATCATTTGCCTTTGGCCATACTTCGGCAAAGCGATGACGCATAGTACCATAAGCAAGGATTAAAGTGGAGAATGTAAATGCATCGGAGACAAGGAAAAACCACATCATCATTTTTCCCCAACTCACGTTGAACGGAGATTTACCACCCTTCCACATACTAGTGGATTGAGTTTCTTGTTTCACTGTAGCTTCTGCAGCCATACTTTAAATCAGAATTAAGATTGTTTGATTATCTATAGATGGCCAAAAATACAAATAAATATATCCAAAGGCCTCCGAGAAAGTGCCAATATATAGCACAAAGTGAAATTCCTAGATAATTTTTAGAACTGTAACGTTCACGAATTGATTTTGAACCTGTAATGATTAATCCCAACAAGCCAAAAGCAAGGTGAGCAAGGTGCAATCCGGTAATTACATAGAAAAATGAACCCGAAGGAGTTAACTTATCCGCGAAGTAAACATCATTTTTAACCAATTCATTCCATCCTAAGAACTGAGAAAACACAAAAGCCAATCCCAATCCCAATGTAATAAGGAGAAATGTTTTGACCTGAGAAAGATCATCCTTTTTCACCGCCCGAATTGCCATCTGCATGGTAAAACTGCTTATAAGAATGATGATGGAAGAAACGTAAAATACCGAAGGCAGCTCAAAGAATTTCCAATTCCCTTCCGCTTGTCGAACGATGTACCCAGAAGTTAATCCCGCGAAGAGCATCACTATACTGCCTATCCCAATTGCTAGCAACACTTTTTCGGTTGCTATTTTTGGTTTCTCTTGAGGCTGATTTTCAATTACCATTTCCATAATTATCAAACTTTATCAATCACCAATGCGATTTGCACGATGGGTAAATAAACAAATGAACCGAACATTAGTTTTCTTGCTGATAGTACATCGCATCGATCATACAATCGAAAAGCAAGAAATAAAAAGTAGATACTCACTACAGCCATCATCACGACAGCTATCCACGATGTAATACCAAAAATATAGGGCATGATACAGAGGGGAAGCAAGGATACAGAGTACAATAATGCTTGTCGAGCTGAGTCGCGATCACGCTCACCGCTGGGCAACATTTTAAATCCTGCTTTTTTATAATCATCATCGAGCACCCAGGCTATTGCCCAAAAATGCGGAAACTGCCATAAAAACTGAATGCTGAATAATAACCATGCTCCAATACCGAATTCGCCCGTTGCAGCTACCCATCCGAGAAGAGGAGGAATAGCACCTGGAATGGCTCCCACAAAAACAGCAAAAGGTGAACGACGCTTCATGGGAGTATAAGCCAATGTGTAAAGCACGATTGACAACAACCCTAAAACACCACAAGTTACATTCAAATAATAGGTTAAGATGAACACACCCAACAATCCAAAAAGAGTAGCAGCAATTAATCCTTCTTGAGCCGACATACGACCTTCTGGAATGGGGCGAGTGGCGGTTCGAGTCATCAATTTATCTAAATCACGCTCGATGACTTGATTAAATCCGTTTGCAGAGGCGGTGGTAAACACACCACCTACAATCAACATAATAAACGACATCCAATTGATAGGTCCTGGAGCCGTCAAAAAAGCCATTGCTGCCGAAAAAACCACCAAGGAAGCCAAGCGCATTTTACCAAAAGTAGCGTAATCTGAAATCTTGGTAGTCAGCGTATTAGGGCGTTCAAGAAGTATGTGCTGGTTCATGGAGGCGCAAAAGTAGAAGATACGGCCGCAAGGATCAAGGAAAAGGGGGAAAATATGCTGTAGGTATGATAGAAATTATAGTTTCATACTATTTGCAGGGCTTATCTAAATTGAATTGGTGAATTGGTGTATTGGTGGATTGGCAAGTTAAATAATTTTTATTCTGCAATTATTAATTATACTTCGGATGCAATCTTCAAGCTGCAAGCTATAAGCTACAAGGGTGTTTTCGAGTAGTGTAAAAATTTCGCTTATTTTCGCATTTAGTGTTCATTCGCTCCCGATAGCTATCGGGATCGCGTATCAGTAAATTCGTTTCGATTCGTAATTCGTAATTCGTATCGATTCGTAACCTGCTTGCTGCAGGCAAGTTCGTAACCCAAATTACTCCCCCGTGTGTTTTCCGGAAATAACTTGCCAAGCAGTAATGATCACAATTTTAATATCTAAAAGAGGCGACCAATTTTCTAAATACCAAACATCATACTCCACTCTCTTTTCCATAAGTGTATTATCGCGGGTGTCGCCACGGAGTCCATGCACTTGCGCCCATCCTGTAACGCCTGGCTTTACCAGTTGACGCACCATGAATTTATCAACAAGCTTCGCATATTCTTCTGTATGCTTCAACATATGCGGGCGCGGACCTACTACCGACATATTTCCAATAAGTGCATTATAGAACTGTGGTAATTCGTCGAGGCTTGTTTTACGCAAGAAGGCTCCAATTTTGGTGATGCGCGCATCTCCTTTTTGTGCTTGTTTCGAATCGGCTTCATCGTTCACATGCATCGTACGAAACTTGTAACAATAAAATTCTTCGTTGTTTCGTCCCGAACGCAACTGCTTAAAAAACACAGGGCCTTTCGAGCTAAGTTTGATGAGCGGTGTGAATATCAAGAATGCGATGGGTGATATTAAAATGATTATGATAGCAGAAAATACAATATCAAATGCTCTTTTAATCATTCGATTGAAAGTATTTTGCAGAGGTTCATTCCGCATACTCAACACAGGAACCAAATCGTAGAAATCAATTTTGATGCGTCGATTTAAGAATCCTCTGAAGTCGGGAATTACTTTAAAACGAATCATATTATTATCAGCAAAATTCATCAGATCGGTCACTTGCTCTGCTTGCAATCCAGAAAGCGAACAATAGATTTCATCAATTTTATTATCTAACGAATACTCCTTCGCATCATATATGCCTCCAGTAATTTGATTAGGTTCCAACAAAGTAGTAGGTTCACAAAAAACACCTTTCAGATGGTAACCAATCTCAGGGTGATTCTCAAAGAACTTCATCATTTCCTTCGCCGGATGTCCGTTGCCTACAATAATAACTTTTCGGAAATTCATACCGCGTCTTCGCAAGAAATTAATGAAGAAGCCCATAAGTGTTCTCCAAAGAAGAAAGACTACTCCCCAGGTAGCTATTTTCAGCTCGACATGAAATACAGGAATAAAAAACGCATCCAGAAAATAAAGAAATACAACAAGCAAAATACTAAACAATCCATATGCTCGTAGGTATTGGGTGAACAATTGTTCAAATCGTAATCCGCGATCAATTTCATGCACACGAATAAATGCAATGGAGATAGACCAAAACAAATTGATGTATAAAAATTGCGCTAAAAAATTCGGATCTGCATGGAGATCGGGCCACTTGTAGTAGAAACTGATTCCACAGAACACCAAGTTCAGCAGTACAAAATCTATAAACAAGTAGATCGCTTTTAAGTATCGCGAGTAGCCTATGGCCATGTAAAAGAATATTATTGTTTTGTGGTATTCGTAATTGTGTAGGCAAATCTACGTACTATACAGAGGAAATGGATCAAACCTTATTCAAATCAAGTAGAATTCTTGGTAAATACTCGATTATAGGGGACAAATGGCAGAATTAAAGGGCGAATCCATCTTCCTAAACCGTCAAAAATCGACCAATAAATTACACCCGCGAGCCTCTGCATCGTCAAAACGACCCAATATTTCGAAGCTTCCGTTGGGGTGTAATCGCCCTAAATCCTGGGTTGCTATGAAAGCGCAGGAATTCTGATTGGCTAAATCAGTCATGCAAACGCCGCCTGTTTTTCCGTTATCTACAAAATGAAAAGGATCATTCATTTCACGGATACGTACTTTCATCCACGGCGGACAATGATAAATTCCTTCTCCCGATGAATAGGCTTGCGACAATAATTCCGTCATACCATACTCCGAATGTATATTTTCTACTCCAAAACCTGATTTCAAAATTGCATGTAGCTCTTCTTTTACCAACTCTTTTCTTCTTCCTTTCATTCCGCCTGTTTCCATGATGATAAGTTCTGGGAATTGCATGGGAAACTGTTCTGCTAAATCGATTAAGGCATAGCTCACACCTAATAAAATCGTTTTGTGCCGATGGTCTTTTAGTGTGTTTAATGCTTTCGATAAAGAAATATAATCGTCGAGGTAAAAACCGCTGAAGGAATTTTTACTTTCACGGATAAGATGATCGGTCATGTAGACTAATGATGAATCCCCTTTCTGCAAATACGAAGGCAACAAAGCAAGCAAAGCATACTGTGAAATGGAGCCGTAACTATTGTGAAAGCCACGCATATAACTTTCGATATAGAGTTGTGTGTCGGCAACAAAATGGGTGGAGGATTGTGACGATGTACTTCCACTGCTCTTAAAAATTACTTGCGCGTTAAGTCCATCCTTGATGACTTCTCGAGTTCTAAAAAACTCGATGGGCAAATACGGAATATCTTCCCATCTGCCTACCGTTAGTGGATTTACTTTTATGGCATCTAAGTACTCACGATATACTTGAACATGTTGCGATTGATCTTTAAAAATTTGTAAAGCAACCTCTTGAAAAGAAGTTTCATCTGTGATGGAAAAACAAGGGGACATGCTCATCAATTTTATTTCTTCGGATTCGAATCTACCAAATCCGAATTGTAATGAAGACCTCTGTTTTCGATACGCGCCATCGCCGCTTTAACAACAAGGTACGATAAATTTATCATGTTGCGCAGTTCGCACAATGCAGGCGATACAATGGTGCGCTCATACAATGCTTCCGTTTCTCCATAGATGATACGGAGTCGGTCGAGGGCACGTTTGAGTCGTGTATTATTACGCACAATGCCCACGTAATTGGTCATGAGTGATTGTAGTTCTCGTCTATTCTCTGTAATTAAAATCATTTCCTTAGGAGCCGTAGTTCCTTCTGCGTTCCAATCGGGAATATTTTCTTTGAAATCTATATCGCTGAAAGCACTAACGCCATGCCTATACGCACGATGCGAAAAAACCAAGGCTTCCAACAATGAATTTGAAGCCAATCGATTTCCACCATGCAATCCAGTGCGAGCACATTCACCGGCAGCATATAAATTCTTTATATCGCTACATGCATTTTCATCTACACTAATTCCTCCACATAAATAATGTGCGGCAGGAGCTACAGGTATAAAATCTTTGGTGGGATCAATTCCCATACTTAAACACTTTTTCAAGATGGTTGGAAAATGTGTTTCAAAATGTTTTTTATCGATCCTTGTGCAATCGAGGTAAACGAATTCTGCACCGCTCTTTTTTATTTCATTGTCGATGGCGCGCGCTACAATATCACGAGGTGCTAAGGATGCGCGTTCGTCATAATGTTGCATAAATTCATCTCCATCCTTGGTGCGAAGAATGGCGCCTGCTCCTCTTACAGCTTCAGAAATCAAGAAACACGGACTCTCCGTTGGATGATACAATCCTGTAGGGTGAAATTGAATAAATTCCATGTCGCGCACTGTGCCTTTCGCTCTGTAGACCATCGCTACGCCATCGCCCGTTGCAATTTTTGGATTGGTGGTGGTGCGATATAATTGTCCGGCTCCACCTGTAGCTACTAAAGTAATTTTCGATTGTATTGTCTCTACTTTATTTGTTTTCAAATTCAGTACGTACACACCGTAACATTCAATTCCACCGGAGCTGCGAGTTACTTCTTGTCCTAAGTGATGTTGTGTAATCAGATCTAATGCAAAAAGATGAGTATGCAATTCAATGTTTGGATGATTATTGATTTGCTCGAGTAACGTACGCTCTATCTCAGCCCCTGTGCGGTCTTTGTGATGTAAGATGCGATTTTCGCTATGACCGCCTTCGCGCGCAAGGTCAAAAGCACCTTCTTCATTCTTATCGAAATCAGTTCCCCAATGAATTAACTCTTCAATTCGCTCTACACCTTCCGTGATCACCATTCGAACAATATCTTCATCACATATTCCATCGCCTGCATCGAGTGTATCGGAAATATGTTTTTCGATGGAATCGGGCGCATAAGTAACGGCGGCAATTCCACCTTGTGCATACTTGGTATTGGTTTCGTCGCGGTTCGCCTTCGTGATTACCAAGACCTTACCATGATTCGCCACTTTAAGAGCATAGCTGAGTCCCGCTATTCCTGACCCTATAATAAGGAAATCTATTTTTTGCTGCATTCTATTCAGCTACAATTAGAATCGTAAGCTGGAGGCAAAAATACAATATACTACCTTAAAATTGAATCTAATTCTAACCTTGATCCCGTATCTTTGCAAAACATGAATACCACTCGACCCATCAACGTATATGCGGAGCTGACTCCCAATCCTAATAGCTTAAAGTTTGTTGCCGATGTGATGTTATTGGAAGGCGGAAGCGTAGAATACAACCACCCTGATGAAACCACCAATTGTCCGTTAGCGGCGCAATTGTTTGCTTTTAGTGGTGTGAATAAAGTTTTTATCAATACCAATTTTGTGACCATTAACAAAGACACTGAAGTGGATTGGTTCGACATCAGTAATATTCTTCGCGAATTTATTCGTGGATTTTTGATGTCGGATGAAAAATTATTTTTGAATTCACCATTTGATGAAAATCATATCCCTAACAAAAAACCAAAAGTTGTAACGCCTGAAGTGAAAGCAGAAGAACAACCTACGCGAACACAAATCGACTCTGAACCTGATCCTGAAGCGGAGAAGAAAATTATGGAGTTGTTGGATGAATACATTCGTCCGGCAGTAGAAGGTGATGGAGGCGCGATTCATTTCCGTTCGTATAAAAATGGTGTGGTGAGTGTAGTGTTAAAAGGAGCGTGCAGTGGATGTCCGAGTTCGACGATTACGTTGAAATCAGGAATAGAAAATTTGTTGAAGCAAATGGTTCCTGGAGTGGAAGAAGTGGTGGCGGTTTCCGAGTGATTAATTTGAAAATTTGAAGATGAGTTAATTTGAAAATGGGAAGAAATTCTTCATTCCTTTGAATATAACTTCTAAAACGTAGCGTTAGCACCCATCGACTAAGCTCAGGGTGCAATGTTAACCATGGGCGCTACAAAGAAACTTTTCAAGTGAATCTCCACTCTACTATACATAGTTTCGCATTTACCAATTCACCAACTTGCCAATTTACCAATTTTCACAGTTGGAGTAAAATTTTCATTGGATCTTTTCCGGCTGTCAATAGTTTGATGGGTTCTTCGAGCATCTGTTTTACACGCACTAAAAATCCTACTGAATCTTTACCATCGATGATACGATGATCGTATGAAAGTGCAACATACATCATAGGACGAATTTCTACTTTGCCACTTATGGCCATTGGACGTTCGATGATATTATGCATTCCTAAAATGGCGCTTTGTGGTGGGTTAATGATGGGCGTTGACATCATCGAACCGAACACGCCGCCGTTAGTAATGGTAAATGTTCCGCCAGTCATTTCTTCGATCGATAATTTTCCGTCGCGTGCTTTAGTAGCTAATTCAATGATGGTCGATTCAATTTTGGCTAAGCTCAAACTTTCTGCGTTGCGTATAACAGGAACCATTAATCCTTTGGGTGCACTCACAGCAATACCGATATCACAGTACTCATGTAATATCATTTCATCGCCGTCGATTTGTGCATTCACATAAGGAAATTCTTTTAACGCTTCACAGACTGCTTTCGTGAAAAAACTCATGAAGCCTAATCCAACTCCATGCTTCTCTTTAAATTTATCTTTATACAACTTACGTACTTCCATGATGGCCGTCATATCCACTTCGTTAAAAGTAGTAAGCATCGCAGTCTCTTGCTTTACGGCTACTAAACGTTGCGCTACTTTCTTGCGCAACATACTCATCTTTTCCTTGCGCATTTCGCGACTCACTTCACCACTATTCAATCCTAAGGGAGGCGCCGATGGACTTGCAGCATCGCCCGAACCTTTACTTATGGTTTCAAGTACATCCCCTTTCGTAATGCGACCATCCTTTCCAGTAGCCGTTACTTGTTTTGCAACAATGGAATTTTCGTCCATCAATTTTTTTGCAGCAACACTAGGATGTCCGGTTGCATAACTTTCACTGTCGGATTTCTTTGCCACTGGTTCCGCTGCTACTTTTTCAGGAGCAGTTTTTTCTGATGAAACTTTTTCCGATGCCCCTTTTTCAGGAGCGGTCTTCTCCTCTACCACTTTCTTCTCAGGTGCGGCAGCGTTAGTATCGATGGTGGCAACTACCGATCCAACAGCAACGGTCTCCCCTTCTTTCACTACTATTTTTAATATGCCACTCGCTTCAGCTACTAAACTTAGTGTTGCTTTATCGGAATCTATTTCAGCTACTTCTTCATCACGCTCCACATAATCACCATCGGCTTTCAACCATTTAGCAATCTGCACTTCTGTAATGGATTCTCCGGGAGAGGGCACTTTTAATTCAACGGCCATAATATTTCAAATTGAGAATAAATAATAAAATTAATTAGATGGAACGAGTTGCGAAGAAAACACTTCATCAAGAATTGCTTTTTGCTCCTTATCGTGTTGTTTATGCGAACCTGTTGCAGGACTTGCGCTTTCCTCGCGTCCTATGTAACGCAAATTATGTTGACGCATTACTCTTAAAATATACGACCATGCTCCACTATTTTCTGGTTCTTCTTGCACCCATAAATACGAAGTGGCTTGTGCATACTTCTTTAAGATAGCTTCCACTTGTTTTTTAGGGAAAGGATATAATTGTTCCAGACGAACGATGGCAAGGTCGGTATTTTTATCTTTCTCCTTTCGATCCAGTAAATCATAATACACTTTTCCTGTACAAAATGCAATGCGATTTATTTTCTTCGAATCAGCGGTAACATCATCCATCACTTCTACAAATCCATTTTTGGTGAAATCATCGATAGAAGAAACGCAACGAGGATGACGCAATAAACTTTTGGGGGTGAACACAATCAACGGTTTTCTGAATTCACGTTTTAATTGTCGACGCAACGCATGAAAGAAATTTGCTGGCGTTGTACAATTCGTTACTTGCATATTATACTCTGCACATAAACTTAGGAAACGCTCCATGCGACCGCTGCTATGCTCTGCTCCTTGCCCTTCGTAACCATGAGGTAATAACATCACAATACCATTCATGCGCTTCCATTTATCTTCGGAGCTACTGAGATATTGATCTATAATAATTTGAGCACCGTTTCCAAAATCGCCAAATTGTGCTTCCCAAACGACGAGTGAATTTGGAGCCGTGAAGCTGTATCCATAATCAAATCCCAACACACCGTATTCACTCAACAATGAATTATAAATGGTAAATTTTGCTTGTTGCTCGCTCAAATTGCTCAGCGGCACATACACCTCTTCCTTATCTTCCAAACGTATAACGGCATGCCTATGCGAAAATGTTCCTCGCTCCACATCTTGCCCGCTGATACGCACAGGATGACCTTCTTCCAACAACGTGGCATAACCCATAAGTTCACCCATGGCCCAATCTAAACGACCGCCTTCTTCCAACATTTTCTTTCGA
>JANOAX010000007.1:0-7422 GCA_031411335.1 Bacteroidota bacterium | reverse complement strand
AAAAGATCCGGATGCAACGGAAACAAAACTTTCTTTTCTTGATAATCAAATTCAATAACAGGTTGAATTGTTCTGTCGAAAATGGAACAAATAGGACCCAAAGCCCCTCGAGTTTTATCCACCACCGTGAAGCCCATCACTTCATGAAAATAAAATTTCTTTCCCTTAAGTTTAGGGAGTGAAGAAAGAGGCAAGTACAACTGAAACTTTAAATAATTCTCAGCCGTCGTCATATCTTCAATACCTTGAAGATGGACATACGCCGATCTCTCTTTTTCCTTGACAGAAATTTTTGTCACGTTATATTCTTTCAACACCTCGTCGATTTCAAGGTAAACTAGTTTCAAAGACTTATAACGGTCGGGGCTATCCGATTCTAACGCAACAATAAAATCACCCTTCACACCATGCGTGCGAACGATGTAACCAAAATGGAAATAATCAGGATAAGTATTAATATTCATAATGTGATTGTCTAAAATATAAAAAGGCTGTCACATAATCGCGACAGCCTTTTTTTATGCGAAGTAAATTTATGCTTCTGCTGGAGCTTCTCCCTCTTCTGCTGGAGCTGCTTCTTCATCGTTGGTAGCTGCTGGAGAAGATGCTGCTGCTGTGGCGGCTGCCATGGCTTCTGCTTCTTTCTGTCTTTTAGCTTCAACGCGTGCTGCGTTTACTTTCACTTCATTCTCTAAACGAGAACCTAATGTCTTTGCTTTAGTGCTAGCAAGATTTGCTTTTTTAGCGTCAATCTTGTTCGACTTCTCTTGCATCCAGAGGTCAAATTTAGCATCGGCTTGCTCTTGAGTAAGCTTGCCTTTCGCAACTCCTTTGTTCAAGTGTACACGGTATAAAACACCTTTGTAACTTAGGATAGCGCGGGTCGTGTCAGTCGGCTGAGCACCTTTCATCATCCAATCCGTTGCACGCTCGGAATCAATCTCGATTGTTGCAGGATTTGAAATTGGATTGTAAGATCCAATTCTCTCGATGAAACGTCCATCTCTCGGAGCACGACCATCCGCCACCACAATATGGAAATAAGGTTTGCCCTTCTTTCCATGACGTTGTAATCTAATTTTTGTTGGCATATAATTATTTGGTTTTTTTAATCCCCCAACACTCTCCGCGTGAAGGGGGCGCAAAGATGCGAAAAAAATCATTTAATACAACCTAATAACCCATTATTTCGCTGAATTTCAGCGATTTGAAATTTTTCTGGTGGGTGGAATTAGTATATTTTCAGGTATTTTACGGTCTAATCGGTAAACTGGGTAGCGCAAATGACTGGGTTCATACCATTTAGAGCGCTCAAAAATCCAACTGTACATAGCCCATGAACTGGACGAAAAAGTAGAATCAATGGCTCTTTTATTTTCGAATTCAGCCTTCAAGGTTGGATTCTCTTTTAAAATCTCGCCGGCTACATCATCCCATAAATAATCAGAAAACCATTCCTTCTGTTGCAAAATTCCATCAAAAAAATTCCATGCAAAAAAGGCATCTACAGCTTGCGGTTCTAAGGTTTCAACGATGTAACGATTACTCGACTGATTGCAGTAAATTAAATAATCGCCTTTAAAAAATTGAATCAGTTGCGTATCGCTTTTCAAAGTTACTTGGTTGTGTAAATAATGTCCCTCGTAAGCTGTTTTACCAGTGTTATAATTCTTGATATAATACACTGCAACTTTTAAGGTTGTATCGCGCTTTAATTGTTGCATTTCAATGTTGTTGAGTTGTAATCGCTCAATCACTTCATGCCAAGCTTGCGGAATGAGATACGCAATTGGTTTCTGTACATTCAATACACTTTTATAGGTGTTGTAATAGGCTACATTTTTTGCATAAGGTTGTTGTTGATCAAAAGAAAGAATATCGCGTTGTGTGACTTCACTTTTTTTGACGATGGATTTATATCCTAAAAAGTAAAGGCTATCTACAAAACTGGAATCTATTTTCCACTGCAATGCAAATTCCTTTTGTTCGTTCGCAGTAATCGCATTTGCCTTTTTTCGAGCGGCTTGCATTTCCGCTCCATGATCACCACAAAGTCGAACAGCAATTTTTAAAAATTGATAAGTGCTTTCTGTACGTTGAGCAAATGGTTTCAACATATGCGTTTCTGTTACGAATGGAAATGCATTGAAAAGAGCACTGTAGCCAGATGCAAATCGTGGCGATTCTAAAAAGCCAGTCAATCCATTATCAGGACTCTCTCCCCAAACATTGACATAGGGTGTCATCGGAAATCCGCTTTTCTCCATTTCTTGATAGAGATATGGGAGCACTTTTTCCTGCATTACTTTGCTTACCGTCGGATGCAATTTATCTTTTTGTGAATCGATGAGTGTCATCACATATTGATAATCTGCCCCATCACTAACATGCGTGTCAATAAATACATCAGGATCCCACGCTCTATAAATTTTTGTAAAAGTCTTAGCATTTTCTGAATCGCATTTAATGAAATCACGATTTAAATCAAGGTGACGTGCATTTCCTCTAAATCCAACTACGTCCGGACCATTTTGTCCCGAACGAAAGAAATGCGAAGTATCCAACGCTCCATCTATATTATAAATGGGAATCAAGCAAAAGATTACTTTTTTAGGAAGTGGAGTGGATCCATCTAATAGCTCTTTCGACAATTGCAAACTGGCTTTAATTCCATCAGGCTCTCCAGGGTGAATACCATTGTTGATCAATAAAATGGTATAGCCCAACTTTTTTAAGGAGTCGGGATTAAATATTTTTTCGGGACTTATTATAAATAAATGTATCGGCTTTCCTCCATCACTCTTTCCATATTCTATGAGCTGGGCTTGACCATATTTTTGAGATAAAATATCATATTCATGTATGATTTCTGCATAGGAAACAGGACTATGGATATCCGTTTTTACTCTGATGTTTTTGTGCTGGGCAGAGAGAGAATAAGCGCTCAAGATGAAACTCAGAAGGAAGGCTATTTTTTTCATTTGACACAAAGATGTAAGAAAAATCTCGTTTTTGCTAAATCATGCTCTCCAACCCGTCATATCATTGTAATGTATTCAAAGCGAAAACAAATTAAAAAATAACTAAATAATCAAACAATGTTGCCTATGGTCCAATAGAATGTATCTTATGTAAAATTGAGAAAGGGCTCTTCTTGTGTGAAGGGCCTTTTCTTTTTTAATCAATTATTGAGATTTTAAGAAATTGAACAAGGTTTGCTTCTTTATCTGTAAATAGGTGTATATCTTTATTTTGAAATGATTCTTCGAGTGTTTAATTTTGAGTTTATTAAATTAGGATAGTAAGTTTTTATTTTAAAAATCCAAGGTGATATTTAATCATGTGTTAAGACATCTATATCCCAAACATTTAAGAAATGAAAATCGCTAAACTTTTATTGTTTTTATTTTTATTTAGTTCATGCTTTAAAATAACCCCACAAGGTGTTAAAAGAGAATTTACTCAGTGTTATGACGGAAGTTTAGCCGACCCTAGTTCACAATTCTTAAAAAATGGGTATTGGTATAGAGAATCAATAGTTAAACAGTATGATGAATTTAATTTTACAAAAGTCATTCGAATTGATACTTTAATTTACACATTTGTTCTATTTCCGGATGGTATTTTTCTAGATATATTAACATTTATTAAAAATGACAATAAGCAATATTTTGGCAAAATTCCAGAGGGTGAATTAAATGTTCTTGATCAATGGATAGCGTATGGGTCTCATACGGGACTTTATTTACTAAGAAATGACACCATTATTATTCAAAAAATTAGTAAATCAGGAAATTTTAGTACACCATGGTATGTATTTGAATCTTGGTATAAAATAATTGATCAAAATACAATTGTGGAAATTGCATTAGAACGGCGGTTTCCATATGAATCAAAGCCCTCCGATTTTAATTCTAAAACAGATTCTACATTTTTTCATGTGGAAAATAGCCTCATATACAAGTTTCATCCACTCACTAATTTGCCAAGTACAGATGGCTGGTTAATAAAGAAAAAATGGTTTTGGTGCGATGGTAAAGTAGGTAAATGAATTAAATCCCATTTATCTTTCTATTTCTAAAAATAAATCTTAAATTATTCTTGCCTATATGAAAAATCTGCAGGGTTCTTATAGGCATGAATAACAGCCAAAATAATAATTTGCATGTGTTTGTCGTCTATCTGATAATGTATGTGATAAGGAAATTGCTTTAATAGAAGTGTTCTAACTTCTTTATATTTAATTTGAAAGCCAAGTGGGCTTTTTGCAATATATACTTTGGCTTCACGAATACGAAACAAAAACTGCTTTGCAAGTAGGGGATTAATACTCTTGTAATGAGTAGCTGCTTTAATAATATCATCCTTTACGGTTCCGACAAGAACAATAGCATAACTCATAAACTTTTTTCTATATCATCAATGGTTGAATCGAAATCTTCAACATGAGTAGGTGTTTTGTAGTAATCACTTAATCTCTCTTCAATGATTTGTTTTTGCCATGGAGCGAGATCAACTATGTTTTCAGCTTCTTCTTTTTGCAAATCAGTGTACTTGGCCTTAAGTAATTGCCATTCCTCAATTGGAATAAAAACACCAGTTGTATTTCCTCGATTGTCATGTATGAATTGTAGAGTCATCGTTGCTTTTTATTAACTGTTATTGGCAGATAAAATTGTTGATTTCATGGTATTTACAAAAGTAAAAGAATATTTAACTTAAAGCAAGTTAGATATTGAATTGCTTTTGGTTAAACCTTGATTTTACGAATAATTACTTGTTTCATCTTTCTGTCGCTCAGATGTTAGTAAATTCCCATGCCCTCAGGTAGAATCATTTAAGGATTTAGTCAGTAAATGAAGACGAAATAGTCGTTTAGCTTTTTAATTTTGTAGA
The DNA here is from genome assembly GCA_031411335.1 of Bacteroidota bacterium. Taxonomy (GTDB): domain Bacteria; phylum Bacteroidota; class Bacteroidia; order AKYH767-A; family OLB10; genus JAJTFW01. The sequence goes on along the minus strand of JANOAX010000007.1, from coordinate 2,526 downwards.
CAAGCTATGACCAAGTTTTCCCACCTACACGTACATACCCAATTCTCACTGCTCGACGGAGCAGCCGATATCTCTACGCTTTATAAAAAAGCAGTAGGCGATAATATGCCCGCACTAGCCATCACCGACCATGGAAATATGTTTGGGGCTTTTAAGTTTGTGGCCGAAGCTTCTAAGTATAATACCAAGGAAAATCCAAATACCATCAAGCCCATTGTTGGATGTGAGTTTTACATGGTGGAAGATCGTCACAAGCGTCAATTTACGCGTGAAGAACGAGATGTGCGCTATCATCAATTGATGTTGGCAAAGAATGCTGAAGGATATAGTAACTTAATTAAACTATGTTCGCTTGGATTTGTGGATGGATTGTATGGAAAGTATCCGCGCATCGACAAGGAGTTGTTATTGCAATATCATAAAGGACTTATTGCTACTACGTGTTGTTTGGGTGCCATCGTACCTAAATTGATTGTTAAGAAAGGTGAAGCAGAAGCGGAAGTTGAATTCAAATGGTGGCTCGATCTTTTTGGTGAAGATTATTATATCGAGTTGCAACGTCACGATATTCCCGAGCAAGCCATCGTGAATGAAGTGTTAATTGGTTTCGCCAAAAAGTATAATGTAAAGATGATTGCTTCTAACGATTCGCATTATGTGAATCAAGAAGATTTTAATGCGCATGATATTTTGCTCTGCATCAATACAGGTGAAAAGCAAAGTACACCTACCATGAAAGATTTTTCGGAAGATGAATCCTCCATGCGCGGAAAACGTTTCGCTTTTTTTAACGATCAATTTTATTTTAAGTCGACCGATGAGATGAAAGATCTCTTCAGCGATGTTCCTGAAGCCATTGATAATACGAATGAGATTGTAGATAAAGTGGAAGTATTACGTCTCAAGCAAGATATTCTTCTTCCCAATTTTCAAGTACCCGTAGAGTTTAAAACACAGGATGAGTATTTGCATCACTTGACGTATACAGGCGCGCTCAATCGTTACGGACAATTAGACGCTGAAATTGAAGAGCGTTTGAACTTCGAATTGTTTACGATTAAAACCATGGGCTTTGCCGGTTACTTTTTGATTGTAGCCGATTTCATTAAAGCTGGAAGAGACATTGGTGTATTCATTGGTCCAGGTCGTGGTTCTGCTGCAGGTTCTGCTGTGGCATATTGCATTGGCATCACCAATATCGATCCCATTAAATACAAACTACTGTTCGAGCGATTCCTAAATCCCGATCGTAAAAGCATGCCCGATATCGATACTGATTTTGATGATGAAGGTCGTCAGAAGGTGATCGATTATGTGGTGGATAAGTACGGAAAAAATCAAGTCGCACAAATTATTACCTATGGTACGATGGCGGCGAAGATGAGTATCAAAGACGTAGCACGTGTAATGGATCTCCCTTTACCCGATGCAAATTTGCTTGCTAAATTAATTCCTGAACGCCCGGGTATTGAATTGAAACGTGTAATGAATGCTCCGTTGGATGGTGCTAAAAGTTTAAAAGAAAAAGAAGGGTTAAATCCAGAAGAGCTGGATCAAGTAAAACAATTGAGAACGATTTTAGGAGGGAAAGACCTTCGCGCTCAAGTGTTGAAGGAGGCACTCATCCTCGAAGGATCTGTGCGTAATACTGGAATTCATGCAGCGGGAATTATTATCGCTCCCATGGATCTTAAAGAAATTATTCCAGTTGCTACTTCTAAAGAAACGGAACTTTTAATTACGCAGTTTGATGGTCGTGTGATTGAAGATGCAGGTGTTATTAAGATGGATTTTTTAGGATTAAAAACACTAACCATCATTCGCGATGCTTTACGTTTGATTAAAGAAAATCACAATGTCGTTATCGATATTGATAAAATTCCGCTCGATGATGTAAAAACTTTTGAGTTATATCAAGGTGGGGAAACCAACGGAACTTTCCAGTTTGAGTCGGTCGGAATGCAAAAGCATTTGAAAGATCTCAAGCCCGATAAGCTCGAAGATTTAATTGCGATGAATGCCTTGTTCCGTCCGGGACCCATGGCTTACATTCCCGATTTTATTAATCGGAAACACGGGCGAAGTGCTGTGGAATATGATTTGGATGCAATGCAAGAATTCCTCGAAGAAACGTATGGAATTACCGTGTATCAAGAGCAGGTGATGTTGTTGTCGCAAAAGCTGGCCAACTTCACCAAAGGACAAGCTGACACCCTGCGAAAAGCAATGGGTAAAAAGCAACTCGACGTCCTTAATAAAATGCGCGATCAGTTCATGGAAGGATGTAAATCCAACGGCCATGATGTAAAGAAGTGCGAAAAAATTTGGAGTGATTGGGAAGCATTTGCGGCTTATGCATTTAATAAATCACATTCTACTTGTTATGCTTTCTTGGCGTATCAAACTGGATATCTAAAAGCACATTATCCTGCTGAATATATGTCTTCGGTGTTGACGCATAACTTAAGCAACCTTGAGAAAGTGACGTTTTTCATGGAGGAATGTCGCCGAATGGGAGTGCCCGTT
>JANOAX010000006.1:0-14225 GCA_031411335.1 Bacteroidota bacterium | reverse complement strand
TGTCAGTTTATTATTGGTTATCTGCTTACTGATTCTGTAACTGAAACTCTAAAAATACATATCATAAAAAAAGTGTCAGTCTCAGTGTCAAAGTCTGTTTACAGTTGGGTAACTGGTTACTGACTTTGGCACTTGAACTGACACTCTAAAAGTGATCCCGCTGGGATTCGAACCCAGGGCCCATACATTAAAAGTGTATTGCTCTACCAACTGAGCTACGGAATCGTACCGATTGTTGGATTTAATCTTAATCGGGGTGCAAAAATAGTCTTTCTCGTTTCATACAGACAAGGAAACAACAAGTTTTTTTTAAACACAGGTTAAATAATTGTTGTTTAACGACTTTGGTAGTTATACCAACTACTATTTCTTTATAACCTAAAAAGTTTATGGTATAATGCCGACCTACATTGGATAATACTAAAGTGGTTGGAGCTTATTAATTGTAGTGTCGGTATTATTCAACAACCGGACAACGCTCAAAGGGTAAATTACGGTCAAATTGGTAACGATAGGTCTGCAAGGATCTCCAAAGTTGAGTGTCAAGGTTTTCAGCAACTTTTATCATTTTAGGATTGAAATCGCCTATCCACGTGATAACGAAATCGTTGTAGTTGCCTCGAGCGTTAATGGAGATTTCTCCTTCTACCACCAAAGCCGCTTCTACGCCTTTGCCATGCCATTCGCGAACTACTCCAAATACTACACCCACTAATCGAGTTGTGGTCCGGCGAAGTTTGTGGTAGAGGAATTTTATTTTTCCAATGGCATTCAGATTTCCATTAACATGCTTGAAAATTTGGTTCAATTCCGGAATACAAAAAAACAATCCAATGGGCGCTCCGTCATAGTAAGCAAAGATGATTGCATTGGGATCCATCACTTGTTTAATGGCTCTAAAAACTTTTTGTGAACCCGAGGTGGTCATGGGTTTAAAATGGGAATGGCCGCCCCAAGCAGCGTTGTAAACGGTTTTGAAGTTTTCGGCAACCTCATCGATGTTCATCCCGCGTATATTGGATACAGTGAACTTGGGATCGCTTTTCAAGTTGTTGTATTTGCGATAGAAAATGGCTTGTGGTTTCACCTGTAAACTCCTCCAGTAAATATGTTGGTTGAAGTAAACGCCAAAGCCGTAGTTGATGAATAAATCTTGATAGTAGGGCGGATTGTAGTTCATGGGATAGATGCCCGGCTCGTCCCAATTGGTTACCTGACAACCCCAAAACTGACTGCGGTCGCCAAAGTTAATGGGTCCGTCCATGGCATCCATGCCTTGATTTTCTAACCAAGCTTTGCCTGCATCGAAAAGAAAGTTGGCTGCAGCTTGATCATTAATACACTCAAAAAATCCGAGTCCACCCGTTTTGAATTTGGTGGTGTCCACATCTTTTGGGTTGATGAATGCAGCAATGCGTCCAATTTTTTCACCTTTATCGTTGAGCAAAATCCAGCGAATGGCCGTTGCACCTTCTTTGTAAAGTTTGTTTTTCAGTGGATCAAAAACCTTTTCAATGTCTTGAATTAAATGAGGCACCCAATTCGGATCGTTTTTGTAGATGGAGTAGGGCAAAAGATGAAATTGATGAATGAGTTCTTTTCCCTCGACTTCCTGTAGGCGCATAGCAAACTTTTTTGCAAAACTACCAAAATTAGTCTATAGACTAATTTTGGTAATCCAGTAGGATAATCTTTTTTAAGATTTTTCCTACTGGATACCGACTGCATAATTCATATTTACAATAATTTGCCTAACAGGCTGACGATACAACATAGTTTTTCGTCAGGGTTATCCTGTAGGATAATCTTTTTTAATATTTTTTCTACAGGATAGCTGTAATTGAGAAGCAAATGCGCCTATCTTCCTTCCTTTTTTTAGATTTGCAACGTGCAATCGAAAGTAGTTATTATCACAGGCGGTGGATCCGGCATCGGCAAAGCATGTGCTTCCACCTTCTTAGCGCGCGGTTATCGTGTCGTGATCTCAGGTCGGCGTATGGAGAAGTTGCAAGAAGTAATTACTGAGTTTAACCCTTCTTCAGAGCAAATTTTGGCGGTTCAGGCTGATGTGAGTGTTGAAGAAGATGGGAAACGTATTATTGATGAAACCCTCGCCAAGTTTGGGCGCATTGATGTACTCATCAATAATGCTGGAATTTCCATGCGTGCTCTTTTCGAGGAGATGGATTTAACCGTGTTGAAAAGATTGATGGATACCAATTTTTGGGGCGCCGTGTATTGTACTAAATATGCCTTGCCTCATTTGTTGGAATCGAAAGGCAGTGTAGTGGGCATTTCATCCATCGCTGGAAAGAAAGGTTTGCCCGGTCGCACTGGTTATTCAGCGTCAAAGTTTGCGTTAGAAGGATTTCTGGAAACACTCCGCATCGAAAATTTAAAAAAGGATTTGCATGTATTGGTTGCTTGTCCTGGATTCACGGCATCTGAAATTCGAATTTCTTCTCTTTCTGCAGATGGAAGTGCGCAGGGCGAAAGTCCACGCGAAGAAAGTAAAATGATGTCGGCACAAACCGTAGCTAAAGAAATTGCAGAAGCAGTAAAGTATCGTAAACGCGATTTAGTGTTGACGTTTAATGGTCGATTGACCGTTTGGTTGAATAAATTCTTTCCCGCCTTCATGGATAAACAAGTGTATAAACACATGGCCAAGGAACCGGGATCACCTTTCAAATAAAAAAATATTAAAAGAATTAAAAATAAAATGAATATGAAAAATTGGTTTTTGTTGATGGGCCTTTGCGCTCTGGTTGCATGTACACGTCCACAAGTAAGTTTGCAGGAGAAAATTTCGGTGGCAGAAAATGCGCTCGACTTAGATTCTATGCCTATTCCCAGCAAGAATAAAGCTACAGAACTAATCAAAATGTATTTAGACTATGCCGATAATTACAAAGACGACACATTATCTCCTTCGTATTTATTTAAAGCGGGAGAAATGAGTATCGCAGTAGGTAAATTCGATCAATCCATTGAATTGTTTGGAAGAGTTCAGCGTTATCCCAATTCCAACAAAGCGGGCTCTGCTTTATTTATGCAAGGCTTTGTAGCCGAAAATCATAAGCAAGATGTAGAGCAAGCCAAAGTCTTTTATCAAAAGTTTTTGGAAAAATATCCCGATCATGTGCTGGCAAACGATTGTCGCATGTTATTGCAACAATTGAGTTTGAGTCCAGAAGCATTGATTGAAATGTTCGAAAAACAAAATGGAATGACGGTAAGCGATTCACTACCTCTGTAAATCATTGCGTGCATGTCGGAAAGGAAATTAAATAAAAAGGAAAAATTTGCGGCTACGGCAAAAGCAAAGGAAATCCATGTGGCTACATCACCGATCAAGAATGATTTCCCTAAATGGTGGGCGTGGCTTCCAGCACTTCTTGGATTTTTGGTGTATGCAAACACTTTGAATTTTGGATTTGTGTTAGATGATTATGCCGCCATTATCGAAAATACAAGTACCCAAAAAGGAATGGCTGCCCTCGGCGAAATTTTTAGCACAAGTTATCGCTATGGATATATTCTTGTAGCCGATGAGTTATATCGTCCTTTACCGAAAGCCATCTTCGCTATTTTTTGGGATCTGTTTCCCAACAATGCAACACCCGGACATCTGCTCAACGTTCTCCTTTTTGCATTCACGTGTTATTTTATTTTTCGTTTGATTTGTAAATGGTTTCCTCAGCAGCAAAAGTTAGCATTGATTACTTCTTTAATCTTCGCCGTTCATCCCATCCACACCGAAGTAGTAGCCAACATCAAAAGCTTGGATGAAATACTTTCCTTTTTATTCTGTTTATTAAGCCTCGATCAATATTTAACCTACAAAGAGAAGGGCAATATGTCTTCTATCTTTTTAGCAATGATCTTGTTTTTCGCAGCGTTTCTCTCCAAAGAAAGCACCATCTCCTTCCTTCCTGTTTTTCCTTTGTTTGTTTATTTCAAAGAAAATTCAAATCAAGAGTTAAACAATAGGGGTGGATTTCAATCCACCCTAAAAGGGATTCAATGGATGCTAATTCCCACCATCGTTTTCCTCCTAATCCGACATTCTATTTTAAACAGCTCCGACATGTTTTCAGCTGCACCACCCTCGGTAGCAGATAATGCTTTAATGTATGCCAAAGATTCGCTCACACAACTTACAGGAGCGGTGGCCATGTTGGGATTGTATCTCTATAAATTGATTGTTCCCCTCAACTTGAGCTTTGATTTATCGTATCCCGAAATTTCTCCCTCTAAAATCGGCGATTGGAAATTTATTGTTTCAGCGCTTATTCTACTTACTCTCCTTGGATGGGCGATCAAGGAATTTAAAAAAGGAACACTGATCAGTTTTGCACTATTCTTTTTCTTCATCACGGTAGCCGTTTCCTCCAACATCTTCATGCGTATTGGTACACATTATGGCGAGCGATTAATGTATGTGCCTTCTTTTGGAATTGTATTATTAATTTCCATATTAATCATTCTTTTCCTCGAGAAGAAAGAATCATCTTCAAAAAAATTCGCAATGCCAACGATGGTTGTCGCAGGAGCAATCGTTATTCTCTTCTCAGGACTCACCATAGCTCGCAATCCAGTTTGGGAAAGCAACGAGACCTTATACAACAGCGGACTCATCTCTGCGCCAAATTCCGCGCGTGTGCATTACTACGTCGGACTCTACAAAGTAAAAACCGATTATCTTGAAACTCTTCCCGAAAAGTATCGCGACGCTGCCTTCAACGACGGTGTAGTCCATCTAAAAAAATCGATAGAATTATATCCATTCTTCACAGATGCATGGACACAACTTGGAATCGCTAGTTACCGCATAAAGAATTATCCGGAAGCCTTGAAATACTACGAAGAAGCCGTAAAATTAAATCCATACGATCCAGTCGTACTCAACAATTCCGGTTCGGTATACTTCGACATGCAAAATTACAACGAAGCACTAAAACGCTATTTGCAAGCGGTAAAATTCAAACCCGATTATGCCGATGCTTATATGAATATCGGATCGTGTTATGGAGTAGGAGGGCAGTATGATTTGGCCATTACCAACCTCGAGCAAGCGGTAAAAATTAATCCAAATCTAACCCAAGCCTATTATTTTCTAGGAGTAACGTGGCGCAACAAAGGAAACGAAGCGATGGCCGCCAAGTACTTTGAGCTCGCGAAGAAATAATTCAGAATTCAGAATTAAGAATTAAGAATTGAAGTGATTTATTCTGATGCTTTTTTTATTTACAGTTCAACATTCTCAGTTTTTCATAATTGTAATTTGCAAAAATTGCGCGAATCGTAGCGCCCGCTGCAATCATGACCAGCAAAAACCGTTGCTTCGTTGCGCCTACCTGCAGCAAGCAGGTTTAATATTCCAACAAAACTTGAAGCTAGAAGCTAACATCGGTAAAAGAAGGAGCTAAAAACACCAAATCATAAAAATATTATTCGCAACCCAAAATCAACCTGTGTTCTCCGTGAAAAAACTCAGTGGCCTCAGTGTTAAAGGAAAATCATCAATTGAAAAAAAAATACTTTTATTAATAAAATCTTCTTTTACCACAGAGATCACAGAGGTCTCACAGAGATCACAAAGTTATGTCAACAATTAGTAATGTCCAACATCCAACAACCAAAGTCTAACATCTATAAAAAAGCGATCTGAAAACACATCGCAACAAAAATTCCAGTCCTTAACTAAATCATCTTCCCCAGCAACTTCTCCAGCTCCTCGCTCGAAATATTATAATGCATCTTTCCATCAATCGCCATAGAAATAAATCCCGTCTCTTCCGACACAACAATGGAGATCGCATCACTCTGCTCCGTAATTCCCAATGCAGCACGATGCCTCATTCCGTAATGCGCGGGTAAATCGGTGTTTTCGGTAACGGGTAAAACACAACGCGCGGCTTTCACTTTATTGTTTTCGATTATCACCGCTCCATCATGCATGGGTGAGTTTTTGAAAAAGATGGATTCTAATAAACGCTTCGATACATCCGCATCCATCAAATCACCTGTACTCTCATAAAATTTTAAATCGGATGAACGAGCAATGATGATGAGCGCTCCCGTCTTCGTTTTCGTCATGGAAACACAAGCCTTCACGATAGGAGCAATGTTGATGGGAATTGATTTAGGCGCTTTCCAATTCCAAGGTAAAATCTTTTTCGAGAGTCCACCTTTTCCTGTGAAACGATTACTACCCACAATCAATAAGAAGCGTCGTACTTCTTGCTGAAATACGATGATGAGGGCTAACACACCTACACTCATAAATTGTCCGAGCAAGGCACCCAATAATTGCATGTCGAGAATCTTGACAAACAACCACCACAATACATAAATTGCCACAATGCCAATGAAAATACTCATCGCTGCACCACCCTTTAAAAGCTGATAAATTTTATATAGCAAAAATCCCACTAACAAGATATCCAAGATATCTAGCAGCCGAATGCTCAGAAAGTCGATGTGAAATAATTCCATAATGCCTGTCAAAATTAGTTAAAATAAAAATAACGGAGTTTACTCATTATCAGAAGATAAAGCTAAGGGCGGGAAAAGGTACCTACCAATTTTAAAGATGAGTGTAAGAATATGTGAAGTCTAATCGTAGTTGAGATATAATATAAATCACATAAATACCTCCTTTTACCACAGAGTTCACGGAGATTTACACAAAGTGCACAGAGTTTTTAACAGCGTGAGAAAGTGAGCGAGGATTAGAGAAAACGAAGTTCACTACATTAAAATTTGCTAAGAGAATCTTAGCGTCCCGATAGCTATCGAGATTATCGAAGCGCAGCCTTAGCGCCTCTGCGCCTGCGAGAAAAATTAGTGTAGCGCAGCATCGGCGAGAAAAATTAGCTTAGCGCAGCCGCCGAGAAAAAATTAGCGTAGCGCAGCATCGGCGAGAAAAATCTTTGAATTCAATCTAATTTACAATACACCTTCCCTACAATATCAATCCCCAATTCCTCGGTATCCAATAACCATTTCAACACTGTTTTAAAATGGTCGACCGGAATATTTTTGAAGCGCTCGCTTAACGCATCGGGATCCATGGGCGACTGCAACAACACATGCCGAATCTGATGACAAAGCTCTTCCATCTCAATATCGTTCAATTCAATTTTATTGCGGTCGCGACAATAATCACAAGTGCCGCATCGAACCAAATTAGTTTCTCCAAAATAATTCAACAACATCATGCTTCTACATTCGTGTTGATTAATTAAAAAGTTTTTAAAGGCTTGAGCTCTTAAAATAAATCGTTCCTTTCGCTCTTCCAATATGGCTTTAGATATCATAACTTCTTTTTCATCGACACGATCTTGTGTCAACGTTAAAGTAGGTTTGTCGATGGCAGGAATGAATTCAAGTACATCCACTTTTTGCAAATAATTTAATTGCTGAATTAATTCGGATAAGGAGATTCCAGCCCGCTGTGCCAATTCGGTTTCGCTAAAGCGAACGTAATCATCAAAGAGTCCGGTGTAGGAGCGGAGAATGATTTTAATGAGATGATCGAATTTTTGATTCTGTACTTGGAAAACATACAAATCGTTGGAGTTTACTAAAACTCGAAGTCGGGCAGGGAGGAAGATAGAATCACTTAAGCTGATGTAATCCGCCAACTCTAAAATTTTAAGACAATTATAAGTGAGGAAATTGTCGAAAGAGTAGAAGGCGCAAAATTCAACTAAGTCGAAGGAGTGAATTACTTCCAAACCACTCTGCAATGGAATCTGCAAATAATTTCCCAACGCTTTGTACACTCTTCTAATTTCTTCGCGAGGAGGGAAATCGAGCAACAGTCGTTTGTCCTTGCTGATGAAATCACTTTTATCATAGAGTACTACCGCATAGGATGGTTTTTCATCTCGACCTGCCCTTCCTGCCTCTTGGTAATAGCTTTCTAAATCATCGGGCAAATCCATATGAATTACGGTGCGCACATTGGGTTTATCGATACCCATCCCGAAAGCATTGGTAGCCACAATCACCCGCGATTGATCGTTCTTCCATTGTGCTTGTCTTTCAGCACGCGTTTGATGATTAAGTCCGGCATGGTAGAAGTTAGCAGTGATTCCATGCTTCCGAATAGCATCAGCCATCTCTTGCGTCTTACGTCGGTTGCGAACATAAACAATGGAGGAGCCCGGCATATTATCGAGCACTTTGAAAAGATGTGTCATTTTATCCTCAGTCTCTCGCACTAAATATGAAATATTGGGTCGGGCAAAACTTTTCGCATAGACGGCAACGTTAGTCAACTCCAGTTTCTCGATGATGTCTTTCTTTACTTCAGGTGTAGCCGAAGCTGTGAGCGCAAGGATAGGAACGGTTGGGAAATTCTCTCGGATCTCTGCAATCTGTAAGTAGGGTGGACGAAAATCATATCCCCACTGAGAAATACAATGAGCTTCATCAACAGCAATCAAATTTAATTTCATCTGCAAAAGATATTCCTTGAAAATAGGAGAGAGAAGTCGCTCTGGAGAAACATATAAAAATTTATAATCACCATAAATGCAATTATTGAGGGCCCGTTCAACTTCGCTTTTCTTCATTCCGCTCACGATAGCATGTGCACGAATTCCTTTTTGTAATAAATGTTCTTCTTGATCCTTCATCAAGGCGATGAGTGGAGAAATCACCAAACATAAGCCGGGCTGACTCATGGCAGGTACTTGAAAACAAAGCGATTTTCCTCCTCCTGTCGGGAGTAACGCTACAGTATCTTGCCCCGACATCACCGAGCGAATAATATCCTCCTGCAATGGTCGAAATTGAGTGTAACCCCAATATTGAGCTAAAATTTGATGGATGTGGCTCATGCCCTAAAAATAAAACATCGATCGGAAGAGTTCGATGTTTTTATAATATTATATTAACAAGAGATTAGAAAGTAACCGTTAATCGATCGGGATCGATCTCGGCTGGCCGTACTGTCATCACCGGAATCTTAGATCCGTTGATTACTCGAGTGGCATAAGAGCCCATCAACAAACCAGTAATGCTTGGCTCTTGTTCCGTCATAATAACGACTAAGTCCGCATCAATTTCTTCGGCAGAAGTCAAGGTTCCTTTCGAAAGATCATCTCCCTCCTTGTAAATGATTTCAGTATGAATACCGTGATCTAGCAAGAATTTTTCTACTTGTTCAATCTTGATTTTAAACTTACGTTGATAATCTTCGTTTCCACTTCTCATCAAGCCAATCACAATCACATCTGAATTATACCTTCTGGCAATTTCTAGAGCGAAGTTCACTTTTTGGCGTGATTCTGCAGAATCATCTATCGGAACAGCAATCTTAGTAAAACCAACTTTCTTTGCATGCGTTTGAACAGAGATCACTGGGCAGTTTGCTTCTTGAACTACGCGTGTCGTATTGCTTCCAATGATGTAACTGTGTCCACCAGCACCATGCGTTCCCATGATGATGATATCAATATGCGCTTGCTTGGCTACATGCACAATACGCTTGTAGATCTTTCCAACTTCCGTTATAATTTGGACAGGAATACCGTGTTCAGCATGCAATTTATCCGCTAATGCTTTTAAGTTTTCGTTTGATGCTTCTTCTACTTTTTTCTCGAATCCTGAGAATGCATGCGCAATGGAGCTAGGGAAAGTTGTTGTTTCCACAATGTGCAATAAGTAAATTTCAGCTTTCATTAACTTGGCCATAAAAATACCATGTTCTAAACTTAATTCAGCAGTTTCAGAAAAATCAAATGGTATAAGAATTTTTTTAATGTTGAGATCTTTTTGCATAGAAGTAGTTTTATATATCGTTCTAAGAAATTACAAATTCAGTCATGTCTTTTCGTTGCATAGGTCGAATGGAGCAAACGGGAACTTCAGAATTATTAATGATTTGTTGGGATTCCGTTCCAATGAAATACTCCGTCCATTCTAATTCTTGTTGCGTCATGATCATGATCAAATCGGCATTAATCATTTTGGCATGCGTTAATACTTCATCTGAAATATCATTTCCTTTTAAGAATTCTCCAGCACAAGTAACGTCATGATCTTTTATGAAGTCGAGCACTTGATCCATCTGCCTTTCCATTTTATTGATTAGAAACTCATCAGAAGTGGTTAACACTGTTACAACTTTTACAGTTGATTTGAAGAATTTCGCAATCTCAATACATTTTACAACCTTCTCTTTCGTTTCCTTTGAAAGGTCTAAAGGTAGTAAAATTACATCACATCCCGAACGATGCTGCTGACCTTTTATTGTTATCACAGGACAATGCGCATCTCCTATAACCCGTACTGCATTAGAACCAATAAATTTCTTCTTTAAAGAACTTTCACCCGCTGTTCCCATCACAATAAACATAGCATCTAAGTCTTCGGCAACTTGAGTTACAGTTTCGTAAATTTTACCTTTTTCTACACGGCAATTAAATACCAATCCCGATTTAGCTCTCGCTTCATTGGCAAACTCTTCTAACTTGGTTTTTGCTTCTGCTCGAATCATGGCTTCATTTTCATCATTATTTTTAAATAAATGTAAGATGGATTTGAACAAAGCCTCGTCAATTACATGTAATAATGTGATGTCGGCATGTGCCATTTTTGCAAGATTGTACGTTTGGTTCAATGCAATTTTTGATTGATCACTAAAGTCTACTGGTACAATAATATTTCTCTTTTCACTACTCATCTCTATCGGTTTCTTTTATATTTGTTGGAGACAAAATTATTTGATTAAAGTATATGTCACAAATCCCTGAATCTGAATTGATTTTAAATCATGATGGAAGCGTCTATCATTTGAACTTGCATCCCTATGAAATAGCGCCTATTATCATCAATGTAGGCGATCCAGATCGAGTTTCAATGGTAAGCAATTATTTTGACAAAGTAGATGTAAAAAAGCAAAAACGCGAATTCGTTACCCATACCGGAACGTATAAAGGCAAGGCTATGTCTGTGATTTCCACAGGAATAGGCACAGATAACATCGACATCGTTTATAATGAACTGGATGCCTTAGTGAACATCGACTTAAAAACTCGGACCATCAAAGAAAATCTAACTTCATTGAACTTGGTTCGAATTGGTACTTCCGGTGCTTTACAGAAAGAAATTGAGGTAGATCATTTTGTTTGTTCTCGTTTTGGGCTGGGGTTAGATGGGTTATTAAACTTCTATAAATTGGTGAATACCCAAGAAGAAGAGGAAATTATTCATGCCTTTAGAAAGCATTACCCTAATCATGGCGTTCTTCCTCAATCCTATATCTCCAAATCGGCCGATTCGCTGTTTAATCTCCTTTCTCCTGATATGTACACGGGAATCACTGCATCCTGTTCGGGCTTTTATGGTCCACAAATGCGCCAATTGCGCTTGGAACCTTCCCGTATGGATATGATTGAGCGCCTAAATTCCTTCCGTTTTGGCGAACACCGCATCACCAATTTTGAAATGGAAACGGGTGCCATGTTCGGTTTGGCGTCCCTTTTAGGACATCAATGTTGCGCCGTGAATGTGATTGTTGCCAACCGCATTTCACAACAATATGCCAAAGATGCCGAAAATTCAATGCATCGTTTGATCCAAACCACATTGGATCGATTATCCACCATGTAATAATTCGGATTGTTGCCAATGGGTTTTAACCCATGGCGACATTAATATTCTCAGCATAGGGTTTCAACCCTATGCTGAAATGTCAATAGCGAGATTTTTTATGTAAGATTTTCTGTTTTTTCGCAATTTATATTTTGTAGTTGGTAGCATATTTGTTTCACCAACTACAGTTTTAACAATCTTATCATGCATAATTTATTTGAACAGATCCGAAGATCAGGATTGATCTTTCTAATGTTAATGGCACTCTTTTATGAAAGTGATGCCATCAACTATTATTCACGTCAAAGTGGACTTTGGAGTGTGAACTCTTCATGGTCTACTGTTGGATATGGTAGTGCTATCAACACAGGAACCTATCCAACAAAAGGAGACGTTGTCTTTATTGGTGACGGTCACAATATTTCGATGAATGTGAATTCCATTACTGCCAGCATAACAATTGGACAAGGAACATCAGGTTCCCTCTTGTATTCCAACTACCTTACTTTTTTAATGGTGGTTGCAGGAAATTTAACTGTAAATTCTGGAGCTACTTTTGGATACGCTTCAAACTCTTCGAGAATGCATAGTTTGTTTATCAGTGGAAGCATAATTAATAATGGAAATTTTGATGTTTATGTTGATGCAAACGATTATGTAAACATTACTTTTAATTCAGCCATTAATACCACTATTTCGGGTGCTGGAACTTGGAATTTGAATAAAGTGAGTTTAGTAAAATCGACCTTGACAAGTTACTATTTAGATGTTACCGTTAATTCTTTTGAGGTAGCCATTCGGGAATTAGTGGTAACCTTTGGTACCTTCATCCATAACAATAGCGGAACTTATTTAGTAAATCCAACGATTGGAAATTTTACAGTGCCGCAAAATGCAATTATAAGAGTACAAAATGGAATTTTACATTTAGCTCCAAATTCCGATTATGTGTATTTAGAAGGGGAGTTAAGAGTTCCTAATGGAATCATGCGAATTGGTCGAGCTCAAGGATTTCAAGGAATAAGATACAAATCAAATCCTACAAAAGTACCAGTGATTGACATAACTGGAGGAATATTGCAAGTGTACGGTGGTATAACCTATCGCTCGGGTTATGCTGCCGATCCACTGCGCTATAATCAATCGGGAGGAAGTTTGTTGCTTAATTGTGGTTGGCCAGGTTCCAACTTAGAACTGTTTAAAGTAAATAATTCGGCTTCCTCTCGATTTACGATGAGTGGCGGAACAATTACTTTACAAAAGCCAAATAGTACAGCCGGTGTACGTAGCGATTTTGATTTGTGTGGCTCATCAGGTATCATTAGTTTTACTGATGGGACAGTGGAATTTGGAAATAATTCAACATTAAGTGGTTCTACTTTTAATTTCACTCCTTATGCTGGTGTAGTTCAACCTAATTTCAAAGTGACGGGTTCTCTTGCAGCAGTAGTTACTTTAAAAACGAGCAATGGTTCTACTTCCGATTTTACTTTACACAGTTTATACATTGATGTAAATAAAACTTTTGATATTCAATCAATCACAGGAACTGCGGGTGATACAAAGAACATGACCCTCGAAAGTAATTATAACGGGCTAAATACATTGTATAATGATGGAAGCTTAGTTCCTAGAACGGGTACAATTACTTTTCAAGGTGCGGAAGGACTTTGGATAAGCGGATCTACCATCACGACCTTTTACAATTTAAATATTGATAATGGTTTTGGAGTTGCATTAGCCACAGATATTAATATCAGTAATCAACTCTTATTATTGAATGGAGTTCTCTATTCTACACCAGGAGCACATGTAATTGCAATGGCTGGTGCTACTTCAAATTTAGGTTCAACTATTTCTTATGTAGATGGACCATTTGAGCAAATTGTTGCCTCTTCGTCAGCTCAAACGTTAAATTTGCCCATCGGAAAAAATGGTTCATTTCGTCCTATCATTTTAGCAGTACAACATACAAGTGCAGCTTCTGTAAGTTATAATGCTGAAGTTTGGAATTCATCGGCACGCGCCATGAGCTTTGCATTTCCACCTTCTTTAACACATGTATCGGATGTTCGCTATTTCAATTTAACAAGATCTGCAGTCGCAAACTTAAGTAATGCTCGTGTTACCTTAACCTATGGTGCCGATGATATTGTAACCGATCCTAATAATTTGAGAGTTGCACGAGATAATGGATCCTCTTCATGGCTCGATTTAGGAGGCGTCGGTACAGCTGCTGGAACAGGTAGTATCACCTCCAATAATTTTGTTGGATTCAACACTTACTTTACATTAGCAAATGCATCGGGGGGTGTAAATCCACTACCTGTTGAATATATTTCATTTAATGCTAGAGCAAATAGCAACAAAGTTGATGTTACTTGGAGCACCGCTTCAGAGGACAATTCTGATTATTTTATTGTTGAAAAAAGCATTAACGGATCTACGTTTAGGCAAATTGGAAAAGTAAATGCAGCCGGATTCTCAAATTCAATGCTCTCTTATTTGTTTGTAGATACAAAGCCTGCACAAGGAAACAATTATTATCGCTTGAAGCAAGTGGATCGCAACGGAACTTTTGAATATTCGACTGTGCGCGTGGTGAATTTCAA
>JANOAX010000005.1:0-48682 GCA_031411335.1 Bacteroidota bacterium | reverse complement strand
CCTGGAGTCCTAGTTTTAAGGTCAGGAATAATGCAAGCACATTTTGGTATCACCCCCATGGAGCGGGACAAACCGAACAACAAGTTTCAAAAGGTCTTGCAGGTTTGTTTATAGTAAAAGACAGTGCAGAAGCTGTATTGTCTTTGCCACGAACTTACGGAGTAGATGATATTCCTATAATAGTTCAAACCAAGTCGTTTGATGTTTTACAACAAATTGCTATTGCAACCGATATGGATACCGCATTGTTTGTGAACGGTACTCTGAATCCTTATTTCAACGCACCTGCACAAGTTATTCGTTTTCGTCTTCTAAATGGAAGCAGTTTGCGGACATACAATTTTGGTTTAAGTAATGGACAAACATTTTACCAGATTGCAACCGATGGTGGTTTGTTGGACACATCACTTGCTCTAACGCGATTAATGTTAAGTCCGGGAGAAAGAGCAGAAATTCTCATCAACTTTTCAGGAATGCTATCTCAAACAATTTACCTAAAAAATTATGGTTCTGAATTACCCACTGGAATTTACGGCGCTGATAGTGTTGGCTTTGGTGCTGACACTATTCATGAGTATTCAGATAATTTTTTGAATGGCGCTGATTTTAATGTACTACAATTAAATATAATTGCTGCAACGACCGCTCCTGTTACGACTATTGCAAACGCATTGGTTCCCTATACTCCCTTTAACATTCTTTCTGCATCTAATAGTAGAACTCTTGTATTTGATACTCTTCGTTTGTTACCCATTGATCCCCCCAATAGAGCCGAAGGACCCTTTGGCATCAACAACGAAACTTTTAACTTGGATAGCATCAATGAATTGGTGTATTTAAACACGACAGAAATTTGGACTTTGGTGAACAAAACCTTAATCGCACATCCGTTTCACATTCATGACATTCAGTTTAATGTAATTGAAAAAAGTGGATTGCCTCCATCCCCAAGTGAAGACGGTTGGAAAGATGTCATACTTGTGCTACCAAACGACAGTGTAAAATTCATAACCAAATTTGAAACTTTTGCCGACAACACAACACCCTACATGTATCACTGTCATCTGCTTCATCACGAAGATGATGGAATGATGGGAAGTTTTTTAGTGGTGGATAGCACTGCAACAGGAGTAACTGATATAAATTTTGAAGATAACTTTACCATTTATCCGAACCCAACAAGCGATTTTCTAAATGTTATTTCGCCAGACAACAAATTATTTGCGCTTACTATCTATAACGCAATAGGAGAAATTATTTATACAGTACAAGCAGCTTCCAATTATAGACTCTCCACTATTAATTTGCCAAACGGTCTTTACTTCATTCACATGAAGACAGAAGATAAATTCTTCACCAAAAAAATAATCAAACAATGAAAAATATTTTAGCTATTCTACTCATCGTGTTTAGCCTTTCAGCCAGTGCTCAAATCACTTGGACGCCAAGCATGAATATTTCCTCCAACTCATTCAGTAATATGCACCCAAGAATAGCTCTTGACCGTGCTGGAAATCCGATGATGGTTTGGGGAAGAATGAGTGACGAATCTGTATTCTTTTCAAAATGGAACGGAACTATGTTCACTACACCTATAAAATTAAATCCAACATGGATGACCATTGCAACGGCCAGCTGGCAAGGTCCCGATATTGCTTCACATGGTGATACAGTTTATGTGGTAGTAAAACGAACCCCTGAAACTTCGGATACTAACCGTATATTTATTTTTACTTCGTTTAATGGTGGTGTTTTATTCAACGCTCCCGTAGAGCTAGGTTTTATTGCGGACAGCATTTCCCGTTTTCCTACAGTTACTACCGATGCAACAGGAAATCCGATTGTAGCGTACATGAAATTCAACGCTATGTTTATGGACAGTCGGTGGGTAGTTTTAAAATCTACTGATTTCGGAAGTACATTTTCGTCCGATGTAAAAGCAAGCGGCTGGGGAAATTCAACCGAAGTTTGCGATTGTTGCCCGGGTGCCATTGTATCATCTGGAAATACATCCGCCATGTTATACCGAGATAACAATAACAACATCCGTGATATGTGGACAGGGATTTCTAACGACAACGCAACAACGTTTCCTGTAGGTTTTGAGATAGGCAACAACAATTGGATGTTGATGAGTTGTCCCTCCAGTGGACCCGATGGTATAATTATTGGCGACACTTTGTATTCAACTTTTATGAGCGGTGGGAGCGGTGCATACAGAACCTATTTAAGTAAATCATCCATCAGCACAGGAGTAGTAAGTAGCATGACAAATCTTTTGGGATCAGCTCCCGGACTTAGCCAACAAAACTTTCCACGCATTGCAGCGGATGGTACCGCAATGGCAATTGTTTGGAAACAAGTTGTAAGTGGTGAGGCTCAACTTCCGATTCTCTTTAGTAATGATATTTCAAATGGACTCCCTGCTATTTATGACACTGTTGATATAGACGACATCACAAACGCAGATGTTGCAATGAGTAACGGAAAACTATTTGTCGTTTGGCAGGATGATAGCAGCGGAACGGTAAAATATCGAAGTGGAACATACACACAGGCTACAACAGGAATGAGTGAAAATTCAGAATTCAGTTTCTCCGTTTATCCGAATCCTGTTTCATCTACTTTAACGTTGCAATCTAACTTTGATTTAAGCAATGCTGCAGTAAAAGTAACAAATCTATTGGGCGAAACAGTTTTATTGCAAAACCACCTTCGCACTTCATCTCTTGATGTAATGTCATTATCAAATGGTGTATATTTTTTACAAGTAAAAACGGATACTATATTCTTCAATCAAAAATTTATTAAGCAATAATTTATTAAGCAATAATGCATGAACCTCATTGAAAAGATATTGACTGTTATCAAACGAAGAGTTTATCATCTCTTTTTTCTGGTTTCTGCCTTGCTTATGTGCAAGGCATGTGCGCAATATTTTTATTATGCAGAGGAAAATTTCAAATGCCCTATTTGCGAGATCCTTAAATCTATACGCAATCCAGCTAGGTTTTCAGTTAGTAATGCTGAGTGTTTAAATTACTACATTGTTAAACCAGCTATAAGTGAAACGACTTATGAAAAACAACTTGACAAATCATTCAGACTTGCCGCAAATGAAAAGTATCGGTTTTTGCAATTTGATATAAGGCAATTCCAAAAATACAATGTTTCATTTGCTACGGAAGGAATAAAAATCTATTTATTATTTAGTCAATTGAAAATTGGAAATGGTTGCTAATGTTCGCCAACTGTTATTTGCAATTACAATTCATTAAAAAATTAAATTATAGAACAATGATTAAAAAAATAAAAATATCAATTGCATTGATGTTGCCTTTCATGATAGGCATTTCCCAAGCTCAGTCCTTTATTCCTATTCCTGATACACTTTCGGGAAGTAGTATTAATTTGACTATGGCTGATAGCAATTATCAATTTTACAGCGGCTACAATACGAACACTATTGGTTACAACGGAGCCTATTTAGGTCCTACAATTATTTTAAACAAAGGACAAAATGTAACTATGAATGTTAATAATATGTTGATGGATACTACCACCACTCATTGGCATGGTTTGCATGTTGCTCCTATGAATGACGGTAGTCCTCATAATCTAATAATGGCTGGCAATACTTGGAGTCCAACTTTTACTATAATGGACAATGCTGCTACTTATTGGTATCATCCGCATTTACATGGTAAAACAATGGACCAAGTGCTAAAGGGTGCCGCAGGTTTAATTATTGTGCGTGATCCGACAGAAGCTACTTTGAACCTTCCAAGAACTTATGGTGTGGATGATTTTCCATTGGTATTACAATGGAAAACATTTAATACTACCAATAAACAGTTTGTAATGGATGATGAATTGGATAACGCAACTATGGTAAACGGAACGATTAGCGGGCAATTGAATGTGCCAGCACAAATGGTTCGTTTCCGCGTATTGAATGGTAGCAGTCATCGCTATTTTTATTTTGCCATGAATGACAACCGCAACTTTAAAATTATAGGTGGTGACGAAAGTTTATTGAACGCTCCCGTTACTGTGAACAAGCTCGTGATTGGCCCAGGCGAACGCTTTGAGGTTATTATTGATTTTAGCGGACAAACTGGAAATACATACTTTTTGAAGCAACTAGGAACGCAATTACCTGCTGGTTATCCTGGTGGACCACCTGACGCAATGGGAATGGGAACACTTGGGCCATTAGACAATTCTGATTTTAACTTGCTACAGTTTAATGTTACAGCACCTACAATTAATCCTGTAACAACGATTCCTGCCACGCTTATTACAAATGTAGTTACGCCAACAACTGGGGCGGGAATTAGAACTTTTAACATGCAAGGTTCACCGATGATGAGTATGACCAACTTTACGATTAACGGAGTTCAGTATAACCACAATGTAATTAATTTTTATACTAGGCAAGATAGTGTTATGATTTGGAGTTTGACCAACCAAAGCATGATGCCTCACCCTTGGCATATTCATGGAAATTATTTTTATATTATTTCTATAAATGGTAGCACTCCACCTGCTCACCTGCAAGGTAGAAAAGATGTTGTAACCGTGGCTCCACAAGGAGGGACTGTTCAATTGGTAATGAAGTTTGAGGATTTTAACGACGCCACTATGCCATATATGTATCACTGCCATATTTTAAGCCATGAAGACAATGGTATGATGGGACAGTTTATTGTAAATCCGATAGCTACAGGACTCAATGATGTGAATAATGACTTAAATAGTGCTGTATATCCAAATCCCACTTACAATGGTTGGACAATTGAAGGGACAAGTAATGAAAATTTACTCACAATTAGTCTTACTAATTCGATAGGGCAAGTGGTATTGGTAAAAGCAATAAATCTTGATGCAGGCAAATTCAATTTCAATATTTCTTCCAATGAATTGGCACCAGGAGTGTATGTCCTAGCAATAAACTCTAAATCACAGAATCAAACAATAAAACTAATTAAGCAATGAGAAATAAAATTATTATGTTTTCAGTTGTTGCAGCAGTGGTTTTTGCCTCTGCCTGCAACAATTCGGGCAACAGCACCCAAAACCAACAACTAACTGTTGCCTCCGACTCCGCTGCTGTAAAATACCAATGCCCTATGAAATGCGAAGGAGATACAGCATATACAACAGCTGGGCAATGCCCTGTTTGTGAAATGAATTTGGAAAAGGTAACCCAATGAAGACTATGAATAATGTAACTCTAAGATTTAATTGTGTAATGCTTTCCAAATAGATATTGCAGAATTTCGCAATGGCAATTCTGCCAAACTAAATTCATAATATAATGGAAAATAAGAAAATTGAAAATTGCATTGATGCTTGCGAAATATGTGCAGATGCATGTGAAACTTGCTCAACAGAAAACAAGGGTAAAGTGGGAATGGAACATTCTGAAAAACTTTGCATAGCGTGTGCTGATGCTTGCAACGCTTTGGTTGCTGCAAGTAAAACTGATTCAAACCTTGATGTTCTTTTCAAAAAATGCGAAGACGCTTGTAATGCTTGTGCAACTGAATGTGAAAAGCATTCTGACATGAAACATTGCAAAGAATGTGCAGATGCTTGTCGCAAATGTGCTGCAGAATGTAAAGCGATGCTTGCTGTAGCAGCATAATTTATTCACGAAGAAAAATCAGGGATTGAAATTCAGTCCTTGTTTTTTTTCAATTCATTCAGCCTTGAAAAGACTGCTTTTAATAAAATCTATGTACTGCGATCCATTGAAATTACTTAAACAATGAACAGAGCAAGTAAAAGCATTTTTATTTTCGGTTTATACTCCCTGCTTACGGGAATGGTATTGTTGTTTTTACCAAACAAGGTTTTGCCATTGTTTAATATTCCAGTATCCGGTGAAGCTTGGTTGAATTTGCTTGGCTTCGTGCTGATGTGCTCTTCTTATTATTATATCCGTTCAGCTTTCTCAGGTAATCTACAATTTGCTTTATACACAACCCACACTCGATTTGCTGCTCCGTTGGTTGTAGCTTATCTCATGTCAACAGGCATAGCAGATTGGCATTTTTTATCGTTCGGAATTGTAGATGGTTTAGGTGGATTATGGACATGGTTTGAATTACAAAAAAATAAATTGCAACAATGGAACATTCAAATCACCAGCACGTAGAGAAACCTGATACTCACAACCACCATATTGAACAAGGTGTAAGCGGGCATGACAAACATGCCGGACACAATGTTTCTGATTTTTGGAAGCGGTTTCTTATTTGTTCCAGTGTTTCCATTCCTGTGCTTGCCCTTTCTCACATGATACAATTATGGTTAGGATTTGAGTTCAGTTTTCAAGGCGACAAATATGTTTTAGCAATTCTTTCCACTTTCATTTTTGTTTATGGTGGTTATCCTTTTCTAAAAGGACTGTATGACGAAGTAAAAGACAAAGCCATTGGAATGATGACCCTGATCGGCGTAGCCATTTTTGTTGCTGGGGCATACAGTGTGGCGATCACTTTTGGTTTGCAGGGTATGGACTTTTATTG
Organism: Bacteroidota bacterium; assembly: GCA_031411335.1. Taxonomy (GTDB): domain Bacteria; phylum Bacteroidota; class Bacteroidia; order AKYH767-A; family OLB10; genus JAJTFW01. The sequence continues at coordinate 42,146 of JANOAX010000005.1, read as the reverse complement.
GGAAATGGCAACCTTGATAGATATCATGCTCATTGGTCATTACTTTGAAATGAAGTCGGTAATGGGTGCTTCCCGTTCACTTGAATTATTAGTAAAGATGATGCCTTCATCGGCACACCTGATACATCATGGTTCAGTTGAAGAAGTGAATGTAAGTCAACTAAAAAAGGATGATATAATAATGGTAAAGCCGGGCGAAAAAGTTCCTGTTGATGGAATTGTTTTGGAAGGTGAAAGTTATCTTGACGAAAGTATGCTTACAGGCGAGAGCAAACCCGTTAAAAAGGAAAAGGACAGTAAAGTGATTGGCGGGGCTGTTAATGGTAATGGCTCTTTAACAATTAAAGTTGTCAGCACCGGAAAAGATAGCTATCTAAATAAAGTGGTGAAGTTGGTTGAAGATGCTCAGAAAGTAAAATCAAGAACACAAAATTTTGCCGACCGTGCAGCAAAAGTTTTGACTTTTGTGGCTTTAGGGGGTGGTGTCATAACACTTGCAGTTTGGCTGCTGTTGGGTTTCCCTTTCGTGTTTGCATTAGAAAGAATGGTCACAGTAATGGTTATTTCCTGTCCTCATGCGTTAGGGTTAGCTGTGCCTTTAGTGGTAGCCATTTCAACTTCAATTTCCGCGCAGAAAGGGTTGCTCATTCGCAACAGAACCGCTTTTGAAAATGCACGATTAATTACTACAATCATTTTTGATAAAACAGGAACACTTACGAAAGGCACACATCAGTTGCAGGAAGTTAAAGTGTTGAACCAAAATTTTGATGATAAGGAATTGCTTCGTCTTGCATCAGGCATTGAACAGCATTCTGAACATTATATCGCAACTGGTTTATTAAGAAAGGTGAAAGAATTGAACATCACAATTCCTAAAGCAGAAAACTTCAATTACCTTCCGGGTAAAGGGTTGGAAGGAATTGTTGAAGGAAAAGAAATTAAAGTAGTGGGACCGAATTACCTGAAAGAACAAAACATTAGTATTAATGAAACAAAGGATGAATTTGCAGGAACGGTGGTATATGTGATGGTGGATAAAGCAGTAGTAGGGTGTTTTACATTTTCCGACCAAATAAGAGAAAACTCTTTTGAAGCAATTCAAATACTCAAGGAAGCAGGAATAAAAAATTTGCTGCTTACAGGCGACAATGAAAAGGTTGCAAAGAAAGTAAGCGATGAATTAAAAATGGACGGCTTTTTAGCCAATGTATTACCGCATGATAAATTGGAGAAAGTAAAAGAGCTTCAGGAGAAAGGTGAATTTGTTGCCATGACAGGCGATGGAGTAAATGATGCACCTGCATTGGCACAAGCGGATATAGGTATTGCAGTTGGTTCAGGCACTGATGTGGCAGCGGAAACTGCAGACATTATTTTAGTAAACTCCAACCCAAAAGATATCGCTAACCTTATTTTGTTTGGAAAAGCTACCTATAATAAAATGATACAAAACCTTTGGTGGGCAGCGGGCTATAATATTCTTGCAATTCCGTTGGCAGCTGGTGTTTTGTATAAATGGGGCATCATGCTTAGTCCGGCAGTTGGTGCTGTCTTGATGAGTTTAAGCACTATTGTAGTTGCGATAAATGCCCAACTTCTAAAGAGGAAATTAGCATGATAGAAAAAATTATTTCTTGGTCAATGCACAACCGCTTTTTTGTGTGGATTGGAATTTTGATGATTGTGGTCGGTGGTGTATGGTCGGTGATGACTACTCCTGTTGATGCTATTCCTGACCTTTCAGAAAATCAGGTTATCGTTTACACCGAATGGATGGGGCGAAATCCAAAAATCATGGAAGACCAAGTCACTTATCCGTTAGTTTCCAATTTGCAGGGTATTCCGAATATCAAATCCATTCGTGCTGCTTCCATGTTCGGCATGAGTTTCATCTTCGTCATTTTCAATGACGATGCAGAAATTTACTGGGCAAGAACCCGTGTATTAGAGCGACTGAACTTTGCTCAAAAAGCGATGCCACAAGGCGTAACTCCAACACTTGGTCCCGATGGAACAGGAGTTGGTCATGTATTCTGGTATACATTACAAGGTGATGGTTACGATTTAGGAGAGTTGCGGGCAGTGCAGGACTGGTATGTAAAATTTGCCCTTCAAAATGTGGAAGGCGTTAGCGAAGTAGCATCCTTTGGTGGTTTTCAAAAACAATATCAAGTAAGTATCAATCCGCACAAATTGGTTTACTACAATGTTTCTGCAATGGATGTGGCAAACGCATTGAAAGCAAATAACCGTGATGTGGGCGGAAGCATTTACGAAATGAACCGAATGGGATACTTAATACAGGGGTTGGGCTATATCAAAAGTATAAAAGATATTGAAGAAATTGCTGTTGGCTCATTCAAATCCATTCCCATAAAAATGAAAGATGTGGCTGATGTGCAAATGAGCAGCGACATCCGTTTAGGAATAGTAGATGAAAACGGAGAAGGTGAAGTAGTTGGAGGAGTTGTAGTAGCCCGTTATGGTGAAAACGCTAAAGAGGTAATTGACCGTGTGAAAGAAAGATTAGGTGATGTGGGAAAAGGATTGCCTCCCGGAGTAAAAATTAAAATCGCTTACGACCGCAGCAACTTGATTGAAGCTGCCATTGCAACTTTGAAAGAGGCATTAATTGAAGAAATTATTGTCGTGGCTCTCGTTGTGTTACTGTTTCTTTTTCATGTGCGTAGTGCAACAGTTGCAATAGTAACCATTCCCTTGTCCGTTTTAATTGGTTTTATGCTGGTAAAACTATTTGGCATTTCACTCAACATCATGTCGCTTGGCGGCATTGCTCTCGCCATTGGCGATTTAGTGGATGCCGGAATTGTAATGACTGAAAATGCCTATAAAGGCTTGGTAAAGGCAGTTTTAAAAACAGAGGAATAATGGAAAAGGAAAGAATAGGAAACACAAACGAGCTAAGTGAAGAAGAACGCATTAAAATAATTGAGCGTTCATCACGCATAGTAGGAAGAGCCGTTTTCTTTTCCATTTTGGTTACACTCATTTCATTCGCACCTATATTGTTTTTGGAAGGTCAGGAAAAAAAATTGTTCTCGCCATTGGTCTGGACAAAAACATTTACCATGATTGGTTCTGTTATCGTTGCATTGTTTATTGTTCCAATGCTGTTGCGTTCACTTTTGAAAGGAAAACTAATTCCAGAAAGCAGAAATCCTATTGCTAATTTCTTCATTAAAATTTACAGCCCTGTATTACGATTGTGTCAGCGATGGAAAAAAACGGTAATCGCTATTGCTGTTCTAATTGTTTTAGGAAGTATCCCATTTATATTGAGGTTGGGTTCTGAATTTATGCCGCCATTAGATGAAGGTTCACTTTTATTTATGCCTGTTACTTTGCCCGATGTTTCCAACAACGAAGCCAAACGCATTTTACAGGTGCAGGACAAAATCATTAAAAGTTTTCCCGAAGTAGAAAATGTATTGGGCAAAGCGGGGCGTGCCTACACAGCCACCGACAATGCTCCCATGAGCATGATTGAGAGCATCATTATACTGAAACCAAAATCGGAATGGCGTAAAGACATGACCACCGAAAAATTGATTTCGGAACTAAATGAAAAGGTGCAGATACCGGGTGTAACATCGGGATGGACACAACCCATAATAAACCGTATCAATATGCTTTCAACCGGAGTGCGAACTGATATTGGAATCAAAATTTTCGGACAAAGCTTAGATACTATTTATAACCTTTCAAGACAAATTGAAAAATCATTACAGGGTATTGAAGGACTTGCGGATTTGTATGTAGAGCAGCTTACCGGTGGAAAGTATCTTGATGTAAAAATTAAGCGCGAAGAAATTGCCCGTTACAACCTTTCGGTAGAAGAAGTGAACATGATTATTGAAATGGCGTTGGGTGGAATGCCGTTGACCAATACCATTGAAGGCAGACAGCGTTTCAGTATTGCCTTGCGTTTAGCTCAGGATTTTAGAAGTGATATTGAGGAAATAAAACGCACACCTTTACAAACACTCGACTATGGTGTTATCCCATTATCCGCAGTGGCAGATTTAGAAATTTCAGAAGGTCCGCCAATGATTAGTTCTGAAAATGCCATGCTGCGCGGAACGGTTTTGTTTAATGTGCGAGGCAGGGACATGGGTAGCGTAGTGAAAGATGCCAAAGAAAAAATCGAAGCCGATTTTAAAAATCTTCCAAAAGGGTATTTCATCAATTGGAGCGGACAATATGAAAGTAAAGTCCGTGCTGAAAAGCGTTTGAGAATCATTATTCCAATCACACTTCTCATCATTGCGTTAGTTTTGTATTTCACTTTTCGTTCTGCCAAAGAAATGCTCATTGTGCTTTCGAGCATTCCCCTTGCCCTTATAGGTGGTGTTTATTCCATGTATTTATTTAATGTGAACTTTTCAGTTGCCGTTGCTGTTGGATTTATAGCCTTATTCGGTATTGCAGTAGAAACAGGTGTGTTAATGATTGTGTATATGAATGAAGCAATACACGATGCGGTAGAAAAAAAGAAGAGTGCCGAACTTTCAAAGGAAGAAGTTCAGACAGCAGTTTTTTCAGGTGCGGTGATGCGTGTCCGTCCTAAACTAATGACTGTAATGGCAGACATGATTGGATTGTTGCCAATTCTTTTGGCAACAGGTGTAGGAAGCGATGTAATGAAACCGATTGCAATACCTTTTGTGTTCGGGCTGATTACCTCTACTCTTTTCGTATTAATCGTTTTGCCAGTGGTTTATCAAATGGTAAAAGAGCGTGAAATAAGAAAGCAGGGCAAAGTAGAATATTTGGAAATAAAAGATTAGCGAAATGGAAAAGATAATCATTGCCGATGCTCATTCCTTTTCAATTGAGGAAATAAACAGCCAGCTAAACACAAGTACTGATAATGGCTTGTCGGATGCTGAAGTAAAAAAACGGCAACAATCATATGGTAAAAACGATATTGAACAGAAAAAAACAAGAAGCCTATTTCTGATTTTTCTTACACAGTTCACAAGTCCGATGGTTTACATGCTACTGGTAGCAGTGGGTCTTTCTTTTTTCTTCAAAGAGTGGTTAGATGGTTTTGCAATTCTTGCTGTTATAGTTATAAACGCAGTCATAGGATTTGTTATGGAATTTCAGGCAGAACGATCAATGGATGCTTTAAAAAAAATGACACAGGTAAATGCAAAAGTATTTCGTGATAAAAAACTTATTGAAATTACTTCTTCCGAAATTGTTCCCGGTGATATTTTATTTCTCGAAGCGGGTGATATGATTCTTGCTGATGCACGTATTTTTAATCTATCGCAATTCTCAGTAAATGAATCTGCATTGACAGGTGAATCCATGCCCGTTGAAAAGGAGGATAAAATATTAGCAAAGGACACATCGCTTGCCGAGCGGATGAATATGATTTATACCGGGACTTTTGCAACCAATGGAAATGCCAAAGCACTTGTAACGGGAATTGGAATGAACACAGAGCTTGGTAAAATTGCTTCGTTGGTGCAGGGAGCAGAGCAGGCAGTAACGCCATTAGAAATAAAATTGGAAGAGTTCAGCAAGAAACTGATTATGATAACAATTGCGTTGGTTGTAATTATTTTCATTGCCGGAGTTTTATATGGAGACCCGATTGTGGAAATGCTGAAAACATCCATTGCTCTTGCCGTGGCTGCTATACCCGAAGGATTGCCGATTGTTGCAACGCTTGCACTTGCACAGGGAATGTTAAAGATGGCAAAACACAATGTGATTGTAAAAAAGTTGGAAGCTGTTGAAACGCTAGGTGGAGTAAATGTGATTTGCACGGATAAAACAGGAACGCTTACGCAAAATAAAATTGAAGTTACTTCTATTTTATCTGCTGAGGGCAAAACGGAAATTAAAGTTGATTTAAATAATCGTAAAACACCTTCAGATGGTAAATCACACAGATGGATAAATAAAATTGCTGTGTTATGCAATACAGCACAACTTGATTTAATAAATAGTGATGCAAAGGAGGTAGGTGACCCATTGGAAATAGCTTTACTAAAATTTGCTTATTCAGAAGGAATTGACATAGAAACTTACCGCACTAAGTATCCAAAAATAAAGGAGGAGCCGTTTTCATCTGAAACAAAAATCATGGCAACGATTCATGAGGCAGAAGGAACAAATGTGATTGTTGCCAAAGGAGCAGTTGATGAATTGTTGGAGCGATGCACCCATTATCTAGAAAATGAAAAGCAAATTGCGATGGCTGAAGTACATAAAAGGAAGTGGATAAGTGAAGGAGAAAAACTTGCACAATCAGGATTGAGAATTATTGCAACAGCATTTCTTGAAACCAATGAGGTGCCTGAAAAATTGTCTGAGCAACTTGTTTTTGCAGGATTAATCGGCATGCTCGACCCATTACGCGAAGAAGTGAGTGCCGCCATACAGGAATGTAAATCAGCCGGAATAAATGTAATCATGATAACAGGCGACCATCCCGCAACTGCAAAGAATATCGGATTGAAATTGGGTTTAATAGATACAGAAAACGAAAGTGTAATTCATGGAAGTGAAATGCTTCCCTTCAAAAATCTTTCTAAAGAGGAAAAACAAAGGTGGAGTAACACAAAAATATTTGCCCGTGTCAGCCCGAAACAAAAACTGGATTTGGTTTCGTTATTACAGGAAAGCAAATTGGTGGTCGGTATGACAGGAGATGGAGTGAATGATGCTCCGGCATTAAAGAAATCCGACATTGGTATTGCGATGGGAATGCGGGGCACACAGGTAGCTCAGGAAGTTTCCGACATGATACTTAAAGATGATTCATTCTCATCTATTGTTATTGCTATTAAACAGGGCAGAATCATTTTTGAAAACATCCGGAGGTTTGTTATGTATTTGCTTTCGTGCAACATCAGTGAATTGCTGATTGTTTCTATTGCATCCATTTTTAACTTTCATTTCGGTTTGTTCGCCTTGCAGATTTTATACATCAATCTTGTAACTGATGTTTTGCCTGCACTAGCACTTGGAGTTACTAAAGGGAACGATTCAATAATGAAACAACCACCACGAAATTCAAATGAACCGATTATTGATAGACAAAGGTGGAAGTCAATTTTTGTTTATGCATTTGTGATGTCTGTCTGCACCTTTGGCGCTGTTTTATTTACACACTTCACCATGCACAATTCCGTATCATGGAATCCGGAATTATGTAACAACATTTTATTTGTCACGCTTATTCTTTGTCAACTTTTGCATGTATTCAGTATGACAACAGAAAGTTCTAAATCATTTTTCAAATCAGATGTGTTCACTAATAAATATGTATGGTATGCCATTGGAATTTGCCTTTTAATTACGCTTGGGGCATATTTCATTCCACCAGTTTCTAAAGCATTGTCATTACATTCTCCAAGCGGACAAGACCTTGCAGTTATGTTAGGATTCAGTTTGCTTTCATTTTTAATTAATCAAATTTTAAAACGGACAAAAATTATACTGTAGAGCAATGTCAATAAATATCATCAATAAACCCACTAGGCAAACAAACTGGTATGTTATCACAGGCGGACCCGGTTCAGGTAAAACAACAACCGTAAACTTGCTAAAAGATAGAGGATATATTACAACAATGGAACATGCTAGGCATTTCTTAGATACTCAGCGGTTGAAGGGAAGAACCATAGAAGAAGTCAGAAATAATCAACAGGAATTTCAGTTAGGAGTTTTGGATATGCAGATTGAACAGGAAAATGAAATTAAACCCGATGTTCTTGTTTTTCTTGACCGTGCAATTCCTGATGCACTTGCTTATTATCGTTTTTTAAGTCTTATTCAAGATGAAAGGCTGACAAAAGCATTGCTAACTGTATCTTATAAAAAGGTTTTTATACTCGATTGCCTTCCATTGGTAAACGATTATGCAAGGAATGAAAATGCAGAATCACAAAAAAAAATTCATATGCTCATCACAAAAGTTTATGAATCTTTGCCATTTCCTGTTGTGCATATTCCAGTGCTTCCTCCGGATGAAAGAGTTGATTTCATTTTAAAAAATATTTAAAGGACTGTGACCATGAAAAATAAAATAACATTCTTCATTCTCCTTTGCTCTGCCTTTTGTGTTCATGCACAAGACTCCACTTACATTTCCTTGGAAAAACTTTTGCAGCAGGTAGAAACAAATTATCCTTCCATCATTCAATACCAATATAACATTCAGGCATTGCAAGCCAAAACTGAAGGTGCAAAATCTTGGATGCCACCAACTTTTTCAACAGGGTTAATGCGTTTCCCTTACAATATGATGATGTTGAAGGAAAAAAACGACCCGATGAATCAGGCGGGCATCGCTTTTTCTATAGAACAAATGATACCCAACCAAAGCAAACTGAACGCTAGGAAAAATTATCTCAGTTCCCTTTCTGAAATAGAAAAAAGTAAAGGCGATTGGACTAAAAATGAATTAAGAAGGGAAGCAAAGATTTTATACTACAACCGTTTTGTAAATGAAAGGAAGCAAATCATAATTACAGAAAGCGAAGAAATTTTAAATCTACTGCTCACTACCGCAGAAGCTAAATTCAGCAGCAATCAATCTCAATTACAAACCATTTTCAAAGCAAAAGCGAAGTTGGCAGAATTGAAAAACATGCAATACATGCTGTTGGGAATAATTGCAGAAAGCAATATCGGTTTAAACATCCTGATGGTTCAGGATGTGAATTCGACTTTTGAAATTGATACATTGATTGAACCGCAGAATTATTCTTACACATCAAACGATACAAGCAACATTTCAAACCGAAGTGATATTACAGCAATGTCAAAATACATTCAGTCCATGCAGTTAGAGCAAAAAGTAATGAAAATTGGAAACCGACTGGATTTTGGAATGCGAGGTGAACACATGCAAATGTTTGGAATGCCAAATCAATGGTCAGTAATGGGAATGATGACAATTCCTATCGTGCCTTGGTCATCAAAAATGTATAGTTCAGAATCAAAGTCAATTGGTTTTCAAATTCAGGCAATGGAACAGGAAAAACAAACCATGGAACTAATGGCAAAAAGAATGTTATCGGAAAAACTCATCATGCTCAACTACGAAACCGGACAGTATGAAAATTATCGTAAAGAAATAATTCCTGCTTTTGAAAATAACTTACAGGCCAATTTACTTGGGTACAAGCAAAACACCGGGGATTTTTTCGTGTTGCTTGATGCTTGGGAAATGTTGTTGATGAAAAAGACGGAGATGTATGATAAATTGTTCAACATATTAAAATTAGAAGCCGAATATGAATACGAGAAAGAAATCAAGTAAAATTCTGCTTCCGGTATTGCTTTTAACTGCACTTCTGTTTCAGCAATGCAACAACGATAAAATGGAACACCAGGTCCATCAGGCAAACAGAGCTATGCCTGATGAAATAAATATGGAGCAACTGATTAATTCGCCCAACAAACAAGTTTTATCAAGACAAGCAACTGTAAAATTATCGACACAAAGCAAAACACAAATTCTGAAGGCACAAGGATACATTGACGTTGACAGAAACAACAACCAAACTGTTTCCGCCCGATTTGGCGGAAGGATTGAAAGACTTTATGTGAAATATGATTTGCAGTATGTAAATAAAGGCGACAAAATATTGGAACTGTATAGTCCCGAAATTAATACCTTTCAAGAGGAGCATTTATTTCTGTTGAAGTCAGAAAAAGAAGAGTCGCTCTTGGAACAATCAAAACAGAAATTGAAATTGTTAGGCATTACTGAAAATCAGATTTTGCAATTAAAGAAGAAGAAAACATTCACTCAAACAATTGCGGTTTACAGTCCATCCGATGGTTATGTAATTTTCAATTCCGAAACAAAAAGTATGGCAGGTGATGATGTTAAACAGAAAACTGCTGTGAATAATATGAGCATGATAGCAAAAGGCAATTCAGGAAAAGCTTTCGGTTCTGCCGCTTCTCAAATTCGTGAAGGCATGTATATCAATAAAGGGGAAACACTTTTCAGTGTAAATGATTTGCAAAATGTTTGGGCAATAGTTTCCATTTCTTCTGAATTTCATTCAGCCATTACCGAAAATAGTCAGTTTAAAATAATTTCAGAACTCTTTCCTGATAGACGACTAATCGGAAAAATCGAATTGATAGAGCAAACCTTTGAAGAGAACAAACAGCGATTTATCAGGATAAGAATTACATTACCAAATGTTAAAGGTGAATTGAAAATAAATTCGCTTGTAACGGCTGAAATACCGCTGACAGCAAATAACCCCGATAGCTATCTGGGTCAAATTCCTGCATCGGCAATATATCGCACAGGTTTAAATTCTTTCGTGTGGGTTAAAACCGGAATGACAGAAAGCGGAACAGGTATTTTTCAATTACGAAAAGTAATAGCAGGTTCTGAAACTAACGGCATGACCACCGTTATCAGCGGACTTTCAGCAAATGAGGAAGTAGCAGAACACGCTGGATATTTGATAGACAGTGAAACATTCTTAAACGATAATTAAAATGACACAAAAAGTAATTATCTTTTTTATTTCAGTTGTACTTATATTTTTTAGCTGTAAAAGCAAACATGAAAATCATGCAGAAAATAAAGACAACGAATACTATACTTGTCCCATGCACCCAAGTGTGAAGAGCAATTCACCTGGAGCTTGTCCGGTCTGCGGTATGGCACTCATTAAAGTTCAGCAAAAGGAAAAAAAACATGAAGGACACAAAGGCAATTTTATCACCCTTGACAAGCGGCAGCAAAAGTTAGCCGGGATTGAAACAGATACTGTAAAATTCAAAACTATTTTTCCCACATCAACAATACTTGGCACAGTTGCTATTGACGAAGAACAGGTAACCACAATCAGCAGCAGGGTAAAAGGAAGAATTGATAAACTCTACATCAAGACATCGGGCGAATATATTCGAAAAGGAAATCCTGTTTACAGTATTTACAGCGAACAACTATTTGCGGATGAAAGAGAATTTCTCTTGTTGACTGAGAGAAAGGGACAAGGCAATACCGCCAACGATTTTTTGGCCGACATGGTCATTGCTTCCAGAAATAAACTTTTGCTATGGGGGTTAAATGAAAATCAGATTTTAAAAATAGAAAAAAATAATACGGCATCACCACAAATCACTTTCTATTCTCAGGCACGAGGATATGTTACCGAAGTGGCAGTAAAGGAAGGAATGTATGTTGAAGAAGGAACTCTACTTATAAAGATATCAGAACTGAAAGAAGTTTGGGTAGAGGCACAGGCTTATGCAAGCGAAAAAATAAGCGGTAACAGTTCCTTTCAGATTTATTCTACGACATCACCTGATGAACTTTACAATGGTAACCTTGTGTTCAATAATCCAAGTGTAGAAGCAGGTCGTAAAATTCAACTGCTTCGCATTAGAATTGACAATGCAAAAAGCAAACTTATCCCCGGAATGATGGTTTATGTTAATCCTAAGAAGACAAGTCAATCCGTTCTATCCGTTCCTAAATCAGCCCTTCTATTAGAAAAAATGAAAACGGTTTGGATTAAAACAGACGAAACTACCTTTGAACAACGAATGGTAAAAACAGGCAAAGAAAATGAATATCACGTAGAAATACTTTCAGGAATAATAGAAGGCGAAATTGTTGTTACATCAGGAGCATATCTACTCAGCAGTGAATTTATTTTAAAAAGTGGTGCAGGACAAAGGCATAACCATTAGAAACTTCCGTCTGCTTTTATCAATAGAAAAATAAATGATAAGTCCTCTTAAAATATTGCCCCAGCTTTCGAAGAGGCTTCATGATCATGGTTGTCATTTTTGGTTTCATCCCGTTAATCTTCCATGCCATCTTGTCTTCTAAATTGGCTTTTAACTTTACGAAGAAACTTACATTACTTACTCCACCCATTCTCATCTTCACAATGACCTCGTTTAAATAGGCTAATTTAATTTGATTCTTGTGAATCAAACGTAGCATCAATTCGTAATCGGCAGATAGTTTTAATTCAGTGTTAAATCCACCATGTTTTTCATAAGTCTCCTTCTTCACAAAGAAAGTAGGGTGTGGAGGCATCCATCCTTTTAAGAAATCGCCTTCTTGATAGGTACCCGATTCCCAAGTGCGCATCACTTTGTCCGTGTCGTTGCGATTTACAAATACTAAATCGGCATAAACACCTTCTGCTTCTGGATGGTCTTGAAATGTCTTCACAATATTACTTATTACTTGTGGATGTGAATACAAATCATCAGAGTGCAACATGCCAATAATATCACCAGTAGCATGCTTGATGCCTTTGTTTAATGCATCATATAAACCTTTGTCTTTTTCGGAAACTATCTTTGATATTTTGTCTTTGTACTTTTCTGCAATTTGTAAAGTAGCGTCTTTCGATTTTCCATCAATGATTAAATATTCAACATTCGGATAGTCTTGCATTACTACTGATTTAATAGTATCTTCAACAGTGGCAGCACTGTTATAGGTTATGGTAATGATGGATATTTTCATGCGAATGACTAAATTATTGATCAGAAATGTTTCGGTCCCGAATTTTTAGTGCCGGGTTTCCTTTATACAGTGAATAGGCTTCCAAGGTTTCTGTAGCTACCGAGTCAACCGTTAATACGGAATGTGTTTTTAGCGTTACTCCTGGGCAAACTACCGACATAGCACCTACCCAAGCCCCATCTTCAAGCGTAACGGGCTTGACAATCAAGTCGAAGGTGGTCTTTTTATAGTTGTGATTGCCACAGAGGATAAACGCACCTTGACTCAAACAACAATGGCTCCCAATGGTCACTCTCGCTAAATTATCGATCCATACGCGCTCTCCAATCCAAGTGTAATCGCCAATAGACAGTAACCAAGGATATTTAATATTTACTCCAGGTTTAATCACAACGCCTCTCCCCACCTTTGCGCCGAATAACCGAAGTAAAAAAACTTTTGGTCCACTAAAGGGATTTAAATGATTCATGAAAAATAAAATATTAATGTAGTACCAACATGTTCTAGAAATAATATTCCCTCCCGGTTGATACCAGCTGTTATTGTAGGTTGATAAATCTGTTTTTCCTATTGACATTTTTTCTCTTTTTTAGGAAAAGAGTTCTTTATGTTGTTGTATCGATTCCGGATGAAATATAATGTTGCTTGCGAAACTTTGTGCAGATTGATTCCAAGTATTATAGGTTTCATCATTCATTTCTGCAGCATCATGTAACACGCTAAGAATTTTATTTTCATCTTGTAATGATACATCCCATCCTACTAAACTTTTTTCTAGTTTTCTCCAAGGCGTTTGATCGCTGATGATAACTGGACAACCTGCAGCCATACTTTCTATGATGGAATGACCGAAATTTTCATTAAAGGTAAGTAAAATACTATAATGATAGTTTTTAAGCGTCTCTGTTACTTTGTCATTGGCAATGGCACCTCTGTAATTCACTTTTACATGCTGTGGTAAGGTCGTTATGATGGATTCACACTTTGACCAATACAGTGCATCTTCAATAGGTCCATAAATGTCAAATTGAATTTGATGCTGTGCTGATGTTTTTGCAAGTAAGTGCAATGTCCCTTCTAAGTTTTTTTTGTAGGATATCCTAGAAAGAAATGCAATTTTCATTTCTCCTTGCTTCTTTACTTTTTTGATGGGCTTGATTTCTCTTCCTTCACTTAAATTCAAAGCTACTTTTGTGTTTGCACTTTTTCCAAATATCTTTTTTATTTCGATTTCTTCAGAAGTAGAAGAGGCATGCCATCGAATCGTTGAACAGAGTCCAGTTACTTTCATCCAGGTTAAGAAAACTTTTTTCTTTGCAGATTTAATTTGCAATGCACCATGTCCTAACATTCCTCGAGGAGCCAAAATTACTTTCCGAACGGGAAAGTGTCGCTTTCGTGCAAGTAATGGAAAAACAGTAAAAACTTTAGAGAATACTGAATTCAGATAAATGAAATCGGCACGCTCTTCTTTAATGATCTTAACGATCTCTTTGTAATTCCGTTTTACTTGTGACAAATAAATAACGTCGCACCCATCAGGTCCCTTGGTCCATCGATCACTGATGATATTTGCATACGGATTTGTTTCGTGTAAGTCTATATCTGAAGTGACTATGCGAAAGTCATAATCATTTTTTAATTGACTATACATATTTGCAATAGATCGAATGGGACCACCCGCTTTGTATCCCGGTAAATACCAGTCTACGAAAATTAATATTTTTTTCTTTTGATTCACTTTTACAAAGATCAGGAATTGATCTGGTTCTTTTCCATCCAATTTTCAAGTACGGTACAGAGCCACATATCGAGCCAACGAACCTGTTTATCTCCTTTTTGAAAGCGACTCCAAGTATCTAACAGATAGTCGCCCTGAATGAAATCTCGCTTTGCTAAATTTTGAATGGATTGCTCACACAAGGGCTTCAGTTCTTTTCGTAACCATACTTCCCAAGGGAATACGAATCCCATCTTCGGTCGATGCACCACCTCAGGTGGAAGTAAAGTGCCTAAGCTATCTACTAATAATTTTTTAGGAATGATGGGCTTTTTGTATTCGTCCGATATTCCTAACACATATTCTACTAACTGATAATCTAAGAACGGTACTCGTACCTCTAATGCCACCGCCATGCTCATCTGATCGGTGTCACGGAGTAATACGTTCTGCATGTAGCTTGTAATTTCTGCAATGCTCACTTGACTTAATAGCGGTAATGCCTTACCGTTATGGTCTAGTTCAATATCTAAAACACGTTGCATCGCATCAGAAGTAAAAGTTTGAATGCCAAGAATCGATTTTACATACGACGGAGAGCCAACTTGCCTGGAGAGTGGAAATGTATTTATTAAACTTGCATCCTTTAATCCTAATACTTGTGCCATTTTCGCAGACGAAGTATCTTTCTTCATTCCTGCATAAAGGCTACCTGCCAATTGCCTTAAAGACTGTGGGAATTGATAAAGCCATGCTTGTTCTTGTAATTTTAAACTGCGATTAAAAACGGGATATCCAGCAAAGATCTCATCTCCACCTAAACCCGATAAAGCCATCGTGATTCCAGCCTCTCGAGTAATCTTGGATACCGTGTACGAGTTAGGTCCATCTCCGCTGGGATGGTCTAGAGAGTCGAGTGCTTCTGGTAATTCACGTAGGAAATCATCTGGAGTAAGTCTGAATTCATGATGATCGGTTCCAAATTTATTCGCAACTAATCGCGCAAATTTAGCTTCACTAAATTCTTCTTCGTCAAAAACGATGGTAAATGTTTTTACTTGTTGAGTTTGAATCTGACTCATCAATCCAACAACAGCACTAGAATCGATTCCTCCACTTAAAAATGCACCAAAGGGTACATCGCTTATTAATCTTCTTTCAACAGCGTTGTAAAGTAGTGTATGTACATCTTTGCATACTTCAGTATATTTTTTTCCTTCAGAAGCATTCGAATAATTCTCACGTGGTGACCACCAGCGTTGAATATCCATTTTCCCATCTTTTAAGGTGAGATGATGCCCTGGTAAAAGCATAAAGATATTTTTTACAAGCGTGTTGGGTGCATGAACTGTTTGATAGCTAAAATACTCTTGCAATACTTCCTTATTAATTTTTCGAGGCACAATTCCAGATGCTAAGATGCCACGCACTTCAGAGCTGAATAAGAAAACTTCATTTTGCATCGAATAGTAAAGTGGTTTAATCCCCAATCGGTCACGTGCAATAAATAATTCCTTGGTTTGTTTATTCCAAATAGCTAAAGAAAACATCCCATTGAACTTGTGTAAACATTCTTTACCCCAAGTTAAATAGGCCGCAAGAATTACTTCAGTATCATTTTGTGATTTGAAAAGATAATTCGGAAGTTCTTTTCTGATTTCCTTAAAATTATAAATTTCTCCGTTGAAAACAATGCAAAGCTGATCATAATGATCAAACATAGGTTGATGGCCTGCAGGACTTAAATCCAAAATAGCTAGGCGACGATGTCCTAAAGCAATATTTTCTTCAATAAACAATCCATCATCATCAGGTCCACGATGTGCTATTGCATCATTCATGGCAGTAACATAACGATACGCTATGTCCGTGCTTTTCAATCCATATATTCCACTTATGCCACACATAGTATTATTGTTCCATTATTTTCCAAACAGTGTCAGCCCACGTTTTGGGTGTTATATTCTGTGCTAATTTTTTACTTTCTTCTCCCATGCTAAGAAGTACATCATCATTGAACTGAATGATTTTTATAATGGCTTCCCTTACGGACGAAACGCTTTTTGGTTGGGTAAAAAAACCATTTTTTCCTTCATGGAGAAATGCAGTAGCAGCACTGGTGGTCGAACTGCAAATAAGAGGAAAACCTGCTGCTGCAAATTCATGAACCACCACACCCCAATGCTCATAGTGAGCAGGAAGAATAAATACACCTGTTTGTGCTAAGTAAGGAGCTAACTCTTCCGGTTGAACAAATCCTATCTTTTTGATGGATCGATGATCTGGAAATTCAGCATCTAATTCCCCTTTTCCGATGCACCATAATTCCCAATCTTTCCGCTCCTCATTGGTGAGTGAAGAGAAAGCTGTCCACAATTCACGAATTCCTTTCAATTCGGTATAGCGACCCATGAAAATAAAACGATGTGGAAAGGATTGTTTTTTACTTTCTCTATTTTGTACTTCAAAGCTTGCAAACAAAGGAGTATCTGCAGAATACATACCCATTAATAACCTCTCGTTCTTAAAACCAAGTTTGCGGGCATACTTGGCGTTAGGTTCTCCGGGTACCCAACAATGTGTAAACAATGCGGGGAGGTATAATGGCCCCATTAAACTTGCCACTCGTTGTTTTAAAGTTCCAAGCCAAGGATTGTCTAAACTTAATACTACAGGAATTTTCTTTTTTAAATATTTCGCAACGCCCAAATATCCTCTGTCCGCCCATCCACATATAAAAACAAAATCTGGATTAATATGTTTTACCAATTCCACGAGAGAAGAATTATTATAATCTTTCCGTTCGTACAATTTAATATTTTCTTTTAAATGGAATTGAAATGGAGCAACGGCTACTATTGGATAGCGCATAAGATGTACTTCCACTTCGTGTGAAGCTGCTAACTGTTCCATACAGGCTTGCACATATCCGGCTAACTCAAAGTACAGGAAGAGTGCTTTCTTTCGAGGTGGCGTCATGTGTATTATACTGTAATAAGGTAATGGCTAAAAGTGCAATGATGGTAAATGGATTTAAGGAAGCTTGAAACCAGGCTTCAAATGAAATGGAGAACATGATAGCAAACATGGTTGGAAATGCTAGATGATTGTTTCTTGAAGCTTTTATAAAATTTGAAAAGAATCCATAGAGGTAAAAGCATAATCCAACAATACCTGTATTTAACCAAATTGCTAAATAGGTATTATGCACTCCACCTTGATGACCGAGCATATTTAACCAATTTTTGTTTTTTTCGAAGAGCCATTCCTCAAAGGCAAATCCCCTTCCTAAAAAGAAATAATATTTTTGAATTTGCTCCATCGCAAATGTCCAAGCTATTAATCGACCTGATCCATCATTCAAATGTTCTACACGCATGTAAGCACCCAATCCCAAACTGGTAATGATATACGGTAAGTTTTCATTGATTATTTGAAATAAAAGTGCAACAACAATCACAATCACAAATCCAATCCAAGGTGAAAGCTTATAAAATCGAGCAAACATCATGAAAATCATAATTGAAAAAATAGAGTTGCGTGAACTTGCCAATAGAATGGACATGATGATTGCTCCAAAAATGATTATCTTTTCAGGAAGTGTAAATATTTTCGGATACATTTCAATAGCAATGTAAACAACAATGAAAAACAAAGTACTAAATGTGCCAACGCCATTTGGATTTCCTAAAAGTCCATTGTAACGACCTTCTAAATAAGTCCAATGTACGGGTAAAATAAAAATCATAACAAACGCTATGATGTATAATATGGTACCCATCCATATTGTCTTTCTTAAAAAATCTTGACCTTCCACTTGCAATTGACGAAGAAAGTAATTGGGAATTACGGCCACCATTAAAAAGAATGAAAGTGTTTTTTGAAAGGATAAAATAGGAGTAGGATGTTTTGTACTTAGAAAGAAGGCTAATATAAAAAAGGGAACAAACGCATAGTATATTTTACTTCTTAGTGGAAAATTTTTTGAATTGAGAAAAAAGAAGGCACATGCTGTCAGTAGTGCAATGTCTTTTCCGATGGTTGCAAAATTAAATTCCCAATGTCGATTGTCGGATAAATAACATATTAACGCAATGGATAATACAATCTCTGTATAATATCCTTTTTGGCGATAAATTAAAAAGGCTGCAGGTACTAATGCCATGGAAGTGACATCCACCGCAATCCCCACAAACACCCAGATGAGGGAGATGATGATGAATTGGTAGTTCTCTTTTGCGTAGGTAAGCATCCTTAGGCCATGAAATTATCAAATAAATCAAGATGCAGGCGAGCTACTTTTTTCCAAGTGAATTTTTCGACCACTTTTTGGTATGATTTATCCGATAATGCTTTCTTTTCTTCAGGTTTTAATTGGTAAAATTGTTGAATCGCCCATTTTAGAGCTCTAATATTGGCGGTTTCGATTATATACCCGTTGTCGGAATTTACTAACTCGGCAGTAGCTCCAGTATCCGTTACAATGATTGGCATGGAGGCGGCCATAGCTTCTAAGACTACGGTGGGCATGCCTTCAAAAAGGGTTGGGAATACAAATAAATCGTTGCTTTGGTATAAGGAAATTAAAAGTTCATCATCTGCAAATCCCACGAAATTTACGTTCGGGAAATTATATTCTTTAATATACTGTTCATATAAAGGTCCTTTCCCTACAATATTAAATTGAAGTCGATTCAAGTACCCTTCTTTGTTGAGTTGACGAACAGCCTCCATTAAAATGTTTATTCCTTTGTTGAATGCAAATCGACCGACAAAGAGTAAAGAAATTTTTTCATCTGTAAACTTCCGCTCGAGTGGAGGTCCAGGATTAACGGCATTCGGCAGTACGACTACCTTACTTTTTCCATTTATTATTTCCTTATGTAAAATTTGAGTTAGTATTCCTCCAAGTGAAATGATTTTAGCTGCATGCTTGAATTGATATTTTTCTAATAATCGTAACGGAAGCGTTTTTATTCGATCTGTGAATGTCAAACTTTGAAAAGGCTCTAATCCATGAGGGTTGACTATCGTTCTATTTCCGAATTCAGGTAAACCTTTCAGTACACTAATACCTTGTGCATACACGATGGCATTAGGATATTGTTTGATGATTCCATAGGTGAGTTTAGAATACTCCCAACATTTTTTAATGTAGAGTCCATCAAATTTAAAAGGTATACTGATTTCTTTTATGCCCAATTCAGGACGAAAGACAACCTGAGAGTGAGGATGCACAACAATTAAATCAATTTCATTTGTTTTTGCAAGTTCTTCAATAAGCAGGAAAGAATGACGCTGCATTCCACCAACCGCATGAGGAAAAATCCCATCCGTTATGAATAATAGTTGTTTGCGCACAGTTGTTATTTTTCGATTAGCGTTCTAATTCCTTCGTTAATGCCAATAAGTGGTTCCCAGCCAATGGACTTCAATTTGCTAACATCTGCTAATAAATGCATGCGTTCTACTTTGCGTACACGAGTAGGGTCCACTTCAATTTCTATTTTCTCTCCTAACTCTGCTGTAAAAGCATCTACGATTTCAGTAACCGCATACTCAATTCCACGCCCTAAATTGAAAGTATCAATTCCGGAATTTACTTTTTGTAATAAAGTAGATACAGCATTGGCCATATCGGAAGTATGAATAAAATCACGCTTAGGAGTTAAATTTCCCAAGTTGATTTTCCGTAATCCACTATTGACTTGATTTTGTATTTCAGGAATCAAATGTGGATTGGTTTCGTTCGGACCAAAAGCATTGAAGAATCTACAAATAATGGTTGGTGTACCAGTCATTAAATGAAATTCATTGCACAAATGTTCTCCTGTCAATTTACTTAAGCCGTAAATATCCAAAGGACCTGTTTGATGTTTCTCAGTTACTGCTTCGTCATAAATTGGATATACAGCCGCTGTAGAAGCAAAAAATAATTTTTTTATTTTTTGCTTTTGACATGCTTGAAGAATATGGGTTGTGCCGCGAATATTAATATCGCTTGATTCGTATGGATGCTGGTTACAGTAAGGGATAAAGTGAACGGCAGCAAGATGAATTACTATGTCAGGTTGTATTATTGCAAAGGCTTCATCAATTTTTTCCTTGTCACGAATATCGATGTGGAAGAAATGACTATCTGGCACTGAAATAAACTCTCTTTTCCCAAAGGAAAGATTATCAATTACAAATATTTCATGATTTTCTTTTTGCAGTTTGTTGATCACAGCGCTGCCAATAAATCCTGCCCCCCCAGTGATAAGTGTTTTCATATTAATTTACTATAGTTTAATTGAATCATAATTTAGTTCAATTAAGATTTTTCATTAATTCACTGTAATTATTTAATTGTGCATTCTTTGTAAAGTGTAGATTTACAAGATTGATCATCCTAGATCGAGTTGTAAAATCGACATTGTGAATATTCGGTAAGGGTTTACCGTTAGCAATGATTCCACATTGATACTCCTTTACAAAATCACTGTAATCACCAATATTATCTGTGATAATTACCTGAAGACCTGCACTTAGATATTCTGCAAATTTTGTGGGCGATGCAACGCGATTGGTTACACTGTCCTCTCTAATTAATATTCCCATATCACACGCCGATAACACAACAGGTACATCATGATGATTTACCCATTTTTGCATGATTTGACCTGGGAATTCTTTTTCTAATTGCTGAATATTATCTTCAGGCTTAGAAAGAAAAAGTACTTTATTATCTGATTTTTGCTTTAAGAAGGGAGCAAGGTAATTGTATAATGTAGAAAATGACTGCCAACCCGCAGTAGAACCAGAATAAGCCAAAACAATGTCATGAGCCTCAAGTCCTATGTTTTCTCGTGCTTGGTTTTTCTCTAGATCACTCGGTATTTTGGGTGAAAAGCTACTGTTTAAGGTACAAGGAATTACAACATGCTTTCCGGAAGCGTAACTATATTGTTTATGCCAATAATCGATGAGCTTTTCCGTCACCGCGATTCGATAATCACTTTCAATAACTGCTCTTTGTTCTAGTTGATCTATTTCTTTTTTCCATTGATCTACTACATTTACTTCATATTCTTTCCATTCCGCAGCAATGGCACCTCGTCCATCAAAACAAATATTTTTTACACGAGTAGAATTTCTAATTTTAAGAGCCATATTAGCCGCGATTACATTTCGGGCAATAATAGTGGTAGGCCGAAATAGGAGACATAAAATCCATAATTGAAAAACATTTATTCTCCAATAGGTCGCTTTCGGTAACATGGGAAGTATAATCGCATTCGATAATTCTTTCTTTATTTTTTTTCTGTTATTGCTGAAGTCGTGCATTGAAATAAAGGCAACTAGACGTATGTCAGCATTTAGTTTGAGATTTAAAAATGAAATAACATCAGCGACCTGACTAGAGAAAACTCCAGATGGCGGTTCGGCATATGTTAAATAAAATTTCATTTAAAATTACAATTCTTTTTTAATGGATCGTGTCGTTTGGTGGATTTACAATTCTACTTGCTAATTCAGCAATCCTAAATCCAAAAATATTATATACCGATAAATATTTTTTTGAGGTAGACAGTGTCGGCTCGTTAATCTTGATTTGTTGAATATATTTTTGATGTAATTTAATCGCTTCTTTTTTATTGTACTTGTAAAGTATGCGAATACTGTCAAACATGATTTTGCGAAATGATTCTAAACGCTCTGGTTTGAGCATGGAATTCGCCGATAAGTAGTGGTAAATTCTTTCTCTTAAGTTAATGAATCGAATCCATTTTCCAGCAGGATCAGATTTTGTTATGGAGCCACTAACTCGTTCTCTGTTGTAACTGATAATTTTTGTGTCAAACAAGACTAAACTTCCTGCCACAAGCATCCTGAACATTAAATCATATTCCTGGCTGCTCAGTAATTCTTCTGTCCAACCTCTAACTGCAATTACATTTTCTCGTCGGTATAAATTGGAGGTAGTAACTCCTAATCTTCCTTCCAAAAGGCCACACCATGGATCATCAGCAGGGAAAGTATAGGTTTCAATTGTACCGTCAATATTTTTACGTTGAAAGTCATTCACTATAATATCGGGCGAAAAACTACATTCAGAAATAATTTTAATTTGATGTTCAAATTTATCAGGAAGTAAAATATCATCTGCATCAAAAAATTGAATGAAATCACCTTTCGCAATGGCTAATCCTCTGTTTCGGGTATAAGTAGCCCCTCTGTTTTTTTCATTTAAATAGAGAAATATTTTGTTGGGAAATTTCTCTTGTAGGTTTCGTATTATTTTAATAGTGTTATCAGATGAGCCATCATCAATACAGATAATTTCTCTAGCAGGATGAGTTTGATTAAGGACAGATTGTAATCCTTCCTCAATGTATGTCTCAACATTATAACAGGGAATTATGACGGAGATAGACATCATTATTTCTGAACTGCTTTAAGTTTTAAATAATTATCTGCAATTTTCATATAGTCAGTTTCAATCTTGTGATTCTTATAAACTGATTTTAAGAATTTATCAAATATAAAGAGATTATGTCGACCCAGCATTTTTGGATGGGATACAAGATGTAAAAAATTCGTTTGAATTAAATGTTGTTTATAAATATAGAGCTTCATTAAACTTAAATTTTCAAACGAAGCTACTTCGTGGGTTCGACTAAAAATATTAATTCCTTTTTTAGATCGTGGTTGATGGCCTTCAATTGGATAAGATGCTTGTCCTTCTCCCATCCCATAATCTTTGTCTAACTTGAAAATATTAAGGAGTTTTTTATAAATTCTATCAAGTATATCTAGGTTTTTGGAAATTGGAATAACAGAGCTTCCGATTTGAATAAATTTTCCATTTGGATCTTCTTCTACCACTTTGTTTTCAAAATGATAGACATGATCTTTCGGTGCATCCGAATAGTCAAAGAGTTGCGCATTTGAAAATTGATACAATCCATTCACAACGGTTAAATCATATACAATTCCATTTTCAATAAATTGATCCTTGAAATCTATAAAAGGTTGAATAGACCAACCTCCAGCACGAAATGCATTTATTTTATAGTTGGGAAAATGAGGAAGAATAATATCTTTTAGAATTTGAACAGAGGAAGTGAAGACTTCCTTTTTGTCAACATCAGACAATTGATGGAATCGATATCTAGATATATTCAATAAATCAAACTCGCGTGTTGCAGGATCATAGATAGCATCTAGCCAATGCGGGTGGATATGTGGTTGAACATAATGTCCAGCTTTCAGCATATCGATCAATTGAGTGCCTATTTCTTTAAGATCATCTAAACATTCTGGATTTGTTTTCCCTTGTTCTTTTAATCGACATAAATAGGTAGTATCAACGAAAAAAACAGCTTTTGCACCATATAGATTTAATTTATCTAACAAAAGTTGAGTTGGCTGTAGCATACAGTCTAAGGGACGGCCGCTTCTTCTTCCAAGAAAAAGTTCATAGTCAAAAGTGATGAGTAGGTTTTTGTTGCTCATAAAAGTATTTTAATTTTTTGGTTTTACTTGAGGTTCTGCAATCAGCAGGTATCCGTTTTTAAATGTACGATTCCCCGGTTCATAAGGTTTCGGATCATAAAGGTCAATGATTCTACGATCAAAACAATGTTCGTGGGTGATTATTTTATAATTATTTCGAAGTTCATGTTCAATTTTTCTTGGACTATATTCAACGTAGTATAGATCAGGGTATAAGGTATCTTTAAAATTTAACGCATGCGGGTATTGAATCAATAATTTCCCATCTGGCTCTAAAAGTAGGTGAACTTTTCTAAAAAAGGCCATCAAACGACTGGGTGGTATAAATTCTAGAACGGAAACACTGTAAATAAGTTTGAATTTGTGATTAAAGTCATGATTTAAAAAGTTATCTAAAATAATTGTTGCCGTAGGCATTCGCTTTCTAGCCACATTTACCATATCGTTGTTGATGTCTATTCCAGTTAAATCATATTTTCCTTCCCATCTTTTTAAATATGCACCCGCACCACATCCAATATCAAGAATTCGATCTCCCTCATTCAGATTTTGTTCAACGAGTGTTTCTAATTGATTATGTATTTTATCAATGGCTTCTTGTACAGTAGGCTTTTCAGAAAATCCTGCCATCTGTTGCGGACTTAAATTAGTATCGATCTTGATGCGTTTGTAAATTCCTAAGCGCGATGTCAATATCGAATCTATCCCCAACTTAATGAAGATATTGTTCAACAAAATATTGTTAGTTAGTAAAAAAAATAATTTCGAAATCATTTATGCAGCCATTAATTCTTGATCAATAATATCAGCCTTTATATCTCGGTTTTTGATTTTTTGTATTAAATCATAAACTTTTATTGAGGTATTTGCTAAATCCATTTTCCATAAAAAACCTTCCTTCAGCTTTCCTCCAAAACCTTTTTTAAATCGAAACACACCTTCTAATGCTTCATTATGACTACCTATTCGTACACCTACTAAGTCATATTTTTGAACACCAATATCACGGAGTTTTTTCATGGTTTCATAGTGTAAATATTTTATTCCACCATACAGTTTTGAAGTTCCTCCAGATCCTGCATGAGTACACAAGGAAGTATGTTTACTATAATTAATAAATATGCCACCAATAGGTTGGTCTCCATCATAAACTACTGCGGTCAATGTATTCTCACTGCCAAGATACTTTCTGCAATCATCAAAATATTTTTGGGTGTCTTGATGAATTCCTGCCCGCTTAGTGGTCATGCAATACAAAGAGTAAAAATCTTTGTGTACTTCTTCACCAAACTTCACTACCGCACCATTTTTTATACTGTGATGAATGGCTTTTTTATACTTAGGATCGTATGAATTTAATAACTCTTCATCAGTAGCAAATAAGGCCAATTGCGTTATGTAGGTTCCAAACGGAATCCATTTTGCATTTTGTGGCACAGCAGAAATAATTCCTGCAGGATGTGGTTGTATGATGCGATGAGCAATATTCTTCTTGGTTAATGTATTGATCAGTCTATTGAAAAAAAGTAGCTGCTCTGAAGAATCTAATTCAACTCCATTCCTTATGGGAGCATTTAAGAACTGAGATTCCCGAATAAACATTTTCGACTCAATAGCAATGGGTAACCAAGCATTCAGTTCAAGATCTTTTATCAAAAGAATATTCTTATGATAATGATTTTTGTAGAATTCTGAAAACCCAGATAAAAACTGTACGGGCCAAACCTCACCATTTATTTCAGATGGTGGCAAGGAATAATTTCTGTCTGTATAACTATATATTTCCATTATTGTATCGTTTCGTTTACTACAGATAATAGTTTTTTACATATTTCAAGTATCCTTTCAGTTGAATGTCCATCCCAAAGCGGAGGAACAGATCCGGTTTTATACCGTCCCTCTATGATTTCATTAATTTTTCCTTGAACTATCTTTTTGTCAAAAGGGACTAATTCATTGGTCCCAATGGTAACGGTAGAAGGTCGCTCCGTATTGGGTCGGAGTGTAAGACAGGAAACTCTTCGGAAAGTAGTTTCTTCTTGTATTCCACCACTATCGGTGATTACAAATTTACATTCAGAAGTAAGTCGTTGAAAGGCAAAGTAATCTAGAGGTTCAGTTAAGATGAGCCGTTTGTTGTTTTTTACACGATCGAGAAGCCCAAAATGTTCTATCTTACTTAATGTTCTTGGATGTATAGGGAAAACTAAATCGTATTTCTGAGTAATGTATTCGATAATGTCAATGAGTTTCTCTAAGCCATCCTGATGGTCAACCGTGGCAGGTCGATGCATGGTCATGAGTACATACTCTTTCGGGGTTAAGTGATATTGTTCTAATACTCCACTTTGTTGAATTTTATTTTCAAAACCCACCAAGGTATCAATCATGGTATTTCCAACAAAGTGAATTTTGTGTTTTGGTTTTCCTTCTTTCAATAAGTTGTCAATTCCACTTTGTTCGGTAACAAAAAAGTAATCACTAATTTCATCCGTTAACAATCGATTAATTTCTTCTGGCATCCCTCTGTCTGAACTGCGTAGTCCACTTTCTAAATGCGCTACTTTACGTCCTGTTTTATAAGCAGTAAATGCGGCAGCAAAAGTTGAATTTACATCGCCAACCACCACGACTAAAGCAGGATCATAATCATTTATTACCGATTCAATGCGAATCATGATTTCAGCCATTTGTTTGTTCGCCGTATCGGGTGGAATATTTAAGAAGAAATCGGGCTCTAATTCAAATTGACGAAAAAACACATCCGCCATTTTATCGTCGTAGTGTTGTCCGGTATGAACAATCTTAATATCAAAAGGACGACCCATTTCTTCATTTACTTTTTTGAATCGAGTTATCTTGATAAAGTTCGGTCGAGTACCAACAACAATGAGAATTTTATTATTCATGTCCTTCAATTTTTACTTTTCTTTTTTAGATAAAATAATTCCATCTTTAATTAAATCCTTAATTAGCATTTTATTAAAACGGATGGTACCAATTTGGTTTAAATGGGTTGGATCTGAATAAAAATTAATATTTCCCATTTCTTTGTAATTGGTATAATCATAGTAAGGCACATTATATTTCTTTAATAATGGATTTACATCTGCTAAAAATTTATCATGATCACTCATGGGATAAATTAGTGGAGTGGGATGTGAAACGGCTACGATTTTAATTCCTTCTTTTCGACAATATTCCAATAAGATACGCAAATATTTTTTTTGACTCGGAACGGCAGTGTATTTCCAATTCATTTTAGTAATATCTTTTTTCTTGGGATCTAGTAATTTATGCACCCTTAAATAGCCATTTCTATAGCCGAATGTATCGATGTTTAATGGGTCCATAGTTTTGTTGAAGTAGCGCAAAGTAATCATGTTTAGTGCTCTTATGTCACCAGAAGCAAATGCAGTTGCAATCGCTGTTTTATCGTCGTCTACATTTTGTATAATATCTGATTTGGATTCAATGTCATTGTTAGCAAAAACTTTGTCAAACAAATCTAAAATCAATAATTTGCAATTATCTTTATTAATATGGGTTTTTATTATTTGATAGGAGCACATCATGTGCTGATTGCTCGTTCCAAGATTATACAATTCCAAGTCATTTAAAGAAAAAACAAGTGGATCATATCCCCTGTAGGCGTGTGATGATCCTAATACAATTACATCCCATTTTTTTGTCCTATCAAATTGTTGAAACTTAAGATGCGTTCCTCCACCTTTCCATAAATTTCCTTGTGTAGCTCGGTAGATGAAAGGAATCCCACCTGGTTGAAAGAAAAATAAAGTAGCGAAGATAAACATGTACACCATGAAGAACGATGCTATGAATAAGAGCCCTTTTGTGAGTATTTTTTTCATCTCTTAGAATTGAAAGTAGATAAAGGATACTTCGCCAAAGAATCCAAATAAGAGGATGGAAGCGACCATAAATGAATAAAGAGCGTATTTCAAATAGGGTTTATGCAAAATAATTCTCCCTTTAATGATTTTATCAACGAACGGATCTATCATGTAAAATAATCCCATCAGCAGCATGATGAATAGTATTCTGCTGAAATTTTTTGGATTATCTGCAAGTGTACTAATTGATTCAATGAAAGTTTGAAATGAATATTCGCCATGTCCAATTTTTTGAATGATGGTTGTAGCGTCTTGTATACTATTTGCTCTGAAAAAAATCCAGGCGAAACATACCAATTGTAGAGTAATAAATACATTTAAACCATGAAGTAGCTTATTGTTTTTTAAAAAGTTTATTTTCCTCTTTTCAAAAAAATCATCTTTCACAATGGCAAACATTAGGAAAACACCATGCATCGCCCCCCAAACAACATAAGTCCAGTTAGCACCGTGCCAAATTCCACTGATTAGAAAAACCAAAAACAAATTGAACATCCATCTTGACTTCCCAACACGATTTCCTCCTAATGGAATATAAAGATAATCACGAAACCATGAACTTAATGAGATATGCCATCGACCCCAAAATTCTTTTATGCTCGCAGATAAATAGGGTGTTCTGAAATTTTCCATTAAATCATAACCCATTACACGAGCAGCACCAATCGCCATATCACTATAGCCCGAAAAATCACAGTAAATTTGAAATGCGAAAAAGTAGGAGGTGAGCAATAAAGTCATTCCAGTATGATCTTCCGGATTTGTATATGCAGTATTCACTAAGCCAGCTAAGTTATCGGCAATGACTACTTTTTTAAATAATCCCCAGATCATCATCTGTAAACCACTACTAAATCGCTGGTAATCGAAACTTTGTTTTTGATGAAATTGATGTAATATGTTTTGCGGTCGCTCAATAGGGCCAGCAACCAACTGAGGATAAAACATTACATAAAGTGCGTAAATCCCAAAATGCTTCTCTGCTTTGTGTCGTCCATAATACACTTCAAAGGTGTAACTCATGGCTTGAAAAGTGTGAAAGGATAATCCGATAGGTAATGCAATTCCTAAATAACGAAGTGCTGTAGCTTTATCAAATAGCTCCAAAGAAACTTCATTAATATTATCTAAAAAGAAATTGTAATATTTAAAAACAGCAAGTACACCGATGTTAGCGATTAAACTACATATCAAATATATTTTTTTCCTTTTCGGATCAACAGTTTTTTCTAGATAAATTCCAGCAAAGTAGTCAATGATGATGGTGCCAAATAATATTAATATATATACTGGAATAAAGTACATATAGAAAAAGCAACTTGCGGTTAATAGTAGTGACCATCGAAAACGATGTGGCATTACGAAAAATAATATCGTAACAATTGGAAAGAATAACAGAAATTCGAAAGAATTAAATAACATGATTTTTGATACCTTTTTCTACGAAAAAAAACAAAATTGGTTGTGTTTTTTTAAGCTTTTAAATTAAAATCTAACTGATGAAATCGTTAATTATACTACTTTTTCTAACAGTTCTTGATATTTATATACTCCTGATATTTTACCCTCAGTGAGCTCATAAATTCGATTGCAGTTTTTTAGCGTAGTTACTCGATGTGCTATGATAAATATTGTTTTGTTAACTTCAGATAATGAGTCTATTGCCTCACTTACTTCCTGCTCTGTTTGGTTATCTAACGCAGAAGTGGCTTCGTCAAATATTAAAATTTCAGCATTGCGATATAAGGAACGTGCAATGCTAATTCTTTGTTTTTGACCTCCTGATAAGCGCGAGCCGCGCTCACCAATAATCGTTTGGAGACCATTGGGTAATGTGTTAATTAATTCTTCTAATGAAGCTTGCTTGATGGCTTGTTTGAGACGAAAAGGGTCTGGATTTTCATCTCCAAAAGTGATATTATCACTGATTGAAGCATCCATTAGGAAAATATCTTGCTTGACATAGCCCAATAAGTTTCTCCATGACTGCTGATTCTCCGCTTCAATCTTAACTTGATCTACATAGATTCCGCCTTTTTGCTCATTGTAAAACCGAAGTAAAATATTCATCAAAGTTGTTTTTCCAGAACCCGATACGCCTACAATCCCAATTTTTTCACCTCGTTTTACAGTCATGGAGATGTCTTTTAACATATCATTTTGTTCATTCGGGAAGCGAAAAAATAAATTTTTTATTTCTATAACATTTTCAAATGCCATTTTGCTATTATCCTGGTTGGAAATAATTTCATGTGAAAGTTCAGGATAGATGGATATATTTTGCATAGCAGTCATGTTTTTTCGAATATACATGAAAGACGAAATGATCCTGTTTAATGAAGGCATTAGTCGATAGGCTGCCGCCGCAAACAAACTGATCATGACGATCGCTTTTTCGCTATTGTCAGTAAGGAAGATAGCATAAATAAAAATGAGAACAACCCCTAATAAAGCAACCAATTCGTTGGCTCGAAGTGGAATTAAATTAGGCAGATGGGATGCCATATTTAATTGATGATATTTTTTTTGAGTCTTTAAAAATTCATCTCGATAATGCGCTTCTTTGTTGGCTAGTTTGATATCAGCATAACCTCCTATTGTTTGTGAAATTGAGCCCAATGAAATCGGAAATAATCGATTCATTTCTTCACCAATACGGGTTACTCTGCTTCTCAATAGTGCATAAATTAACCAGGTAGATGGACCGATAATTAAGGCTATGAAAAGAAAAAGTTTGAGGTCATACCATGCAATTCCACTCACAATAAGTAGTAGGATTGAAAATTCTGAAATTAACATGATGGTAGGCATCACGACCCAGGTCACATACGATAAAGGATTGTTCAATATGTGATGCGTAATAACACTGCTTTTCATTCCTGTGAATTGATGAAACTCAAGGTTGAAATATTTATTGAATTGCTTTCGTGTGATCTTGTACGCGAGCGTAGCTGTAAATCGAGTTTCTAAGTAATTCACAAAAATTCCATAAACACTTTTTAAAATGAAAAAACTAAGTACACTTAAAATCATGACGAGAAGAAATTGTTTTTCTGACTCAAAATGAAAATAATTATAGATTGCATTTAAGTATTCATTGGAATGAATGATGGAAGTATCCGTAGCCAATTTAATTAATGGCAGTATTGATGCAATACCAAAGACATCAAGGATCGCTGAAGAAAAAATTAAAACGATGAGGATAGCCGCCTTTTTTCTCATCGGCCCGTCCAAATGCATTTTAAAACTCCTAATGACCAAATGAAGTATCCCCTTTTCTTTCGTAGAGGCCCCTCCAAAATTTTGCTTATCCAAGTTTTCTTTCAATTTCGAACTCATTATATTTCTTTAAAAATTAAGCATAGTAACCACCACCATACCCTGCAGGAATATTTTTTGTGTTTACATTGTTTAAAATAAAACTTAAATGTTTAATCTGATTTTTTTCTACAATCTGATGGGCAATGTCGATAAAATCACGCTTGGTATATCCTGCTTTTACAACGTATAAATTTAAGTCAGCATGTTTCATAAACACTAATGCGTCAGAGAGCAATCCAACTGGCGGTGTATCAATGATGATGTATTCATAATGTAATCGCAACTCTTCAATCAACTGTTCCATCATCGGATCTACAATTAATTCCGAAGCATTTGGTGTACGCGGACCCGTTAGAATAACTTGTAGATTATCGATGGGAGTATCTTTTATAATTTGATTCATGTTCGCTTTTCCAACTACATAAGAGGTAACTCCTATATCATTTTGTAAGTTGAATGCATTCGCTTGCTTCGGTTTGTGTAAATCAAGATCTACTAATATTACTTTTCTCCTTGCCTTCGCTAAGGTGATGGCTACATTTACAGCGCAAAAAGTTTTTCCTTCACTAGCCACTGAAGAAGTTACCAATAAAACTTTATTCTTGACTTTAGGAGCAAAATAACTGAGATTAGTACGTATCACCCTAAACGCCTCCGCTACTTGCGACTGCGGGAATTTGTCAACTACCAAATATTCATTTTCCGCTTCTTTAGTAGATCCTATTACTCCAATGATGGGAAGATTTGTTATTTCCTTGAGTTCATCTTTTGTATTTACAAAATTGTAAAACATGCTTTTTATAAAGATGACGAGCATGGATAATGCTAAACCAATTCCAATTCCAACTGCTAGTGTTTGAACTAAAACCGGACGAATGGATCCATTACTGTAAGCAGGTTCTAAAACCGTTTTGTCAGCTACAATTCCAGCTTTCGCAATAACCGTTTGTGCTCTAGTCTCAAGAAGGAATTCATAAATCTTAGCATAAATCTCAACATTACGACTGATATTTACGATGCCACGTTGTGTCGTCGGCATTTGTCGCATGGTAGATTGATACTGGCTCAATTGTCCACTAATGCTATTAATATCATTCGTCAATTTTTTACGGACGTTTAAAACAATTCCCATAATATTTTGACGAAGTATATTGATTTGCTCGTCGGTTTGTTTTACTAATGGACTACTTGCTGTACTACTAAACAACAGGTTTGTTTTTTTCTGTTGTAATGCAAAAAGTTCATTAAACGCACTTGATAAGGAAGGATCATTTTGCTCTGCTAGAATGGCAGGAGAAATGGCCATGTCGGCATCGTTCGATGTCAAGTATTCATAAAGCATGTCAATCGATTTTAACTTAATGGCTATTCTGTCTTTTTCCGACTCAAACTCAACCGTACGTTGAAACAAAACACTTTGCTCACTCCCTAAATTAAAAGTTGTTTTTTCTCGCTGAAATTGTTCAAGATTACTTTCAACACCGTTCAGTTGTCCTTCTACCTCGTTCAATTGCCCATCAATGAACTGAAGTGTATTGTCATTTACCTTTTTACTAAGAGAGATACTATTTTCAATGTAGATCTCCATCATCGTATTTAAAAAGTCAATCGCCTTTTCTGTAACTTCATCTTCAACAGAAATTGTAATCACTGAAGCTTCCTGAACTGGCTCAATTTTTAAAAGTGTTTTATACTTATTAATTAAATTGTTATGATTATGAAATCTGAATTGATAAGCTACTTCTCCAATTTTTGGATTTTTACTAATGATGGTTGAATCGGGCATTACTAAAAATGAAAATTTTGAAGTAATGACAGGATCGCCAAAATCAGATTCTCCCCCTTTAGTATAGTTCTCTGTCTTTATATCCCAGCGAAAACGATTTTTATTTAAAATTTTAAGGGAGATAGGTACTTCGTATAATGAAGCATCAATCATTTTTCCAGTCACTTCAAAAGGAGTTCCTTTATAAACTTCACCCGTTTTTATTCTACCTTCAATATAATAGGAGATATCTAATCCAAGTTTTTTAATGGTCTCATCAATAAAACGAGTTGATTTTAAAACCATGATCTCATTGGTTACCTCTTCACTCTCTGGAATTACAGGCAACGACTCACTCAAAGCATCTTTAAAAGGATCTTTCGGTGGTTTAATTAAAATTTGAGTGGTAGCCCCATAAAATTTAGTGGCTTTGTATAAGTAAAAAATAGCCCCTGAAATCCCAAGTCCTAAAAACAAAACAAACCACATCCAATTTTTTCCAATCGTGGATAGCGTTCGTTTAATGTCTTTTTGGTCGATGAGACTGTTGCTTCCAATCAGTTTGTTTTCCATAATGATATAATAAATGTGAAATATTTATTCCGTTTTTGTACGTCGATAGAGCTAATTAGGTTCTTTAAAATCTCAAGAACTCCTAAAATTATTTGCGACTCTAACGTCACAAAATTAGGATTATTCTCCATCTTTAGTCTTTGATATTCACTTCCATTTTCTGCGCTTGGATCTCTTACAGTTTATTAATGGAGTTTTTAATCGAAATTGGATGGGAAAATGCACCTTTTTGATGGTTATAAGTGCTATTTTTACTCTCTGTAACATACTTTCCTTTATTTGCGTTAGAAGCGATACAGATTATGTCTTTTTTTCTGCAAATAATGTACAGTTGAATATTAAGAATTGATTGTTAGTTGTTTGCATTAGAAAAAGAGAGGTGATTTTAACCCGTTGCCAAAGTTTAATATTTATTTAAATCATTCAATATTTTCCAAAACCATGAAAAAAGCACTTATCACAGGAATTACAGGGCAAGATGGCGCCTATTTAGCGGAACTTTTGCTCGAAAAAGGGTATGAAGTTCACGGTATTAAGCGTCGAAGTTCCATGTTTAATACGCAAAGAGTTGATCATCTTTATGAAGATCCACACGAAAAAGGCATTCGTTTTAAATTGCATTATGGAGATCTTACTGATTCTGTTAATATTATTCGAATCATTAGCGAAGTTCAGCCCGATGAAATTTATAACCTAGGAGCCATGTCCCATGTACATGTGAGTTTTAATTCTCCAGAATATACGGCCAATGCCGATGGACTTGGAGCTTTGAGAATATTAGAAGCAGTGCGTATGTTAAACATGACAGATCGTTGCAGAATTTATCAGGCTTCAACTTCTGAGCTGTATGGTTTGGTACAAGAAATTCCGCAGAAAGAAACTACTCCATTTTACCCAAGATCACCTTATGCCGTTGCTAAGTTGTATGCCTATTGGATTTTCGTGAATTATCGTGAGTCCTATAATATGTATGCCGTAAATGGAATTTTATTTAATCATGAATCGCCTTTACGAGGAGAAACTTTCGTAACCCGTAAAATAACAAGAGCCGTTGCAAGAATTGCCCTAGGACTTCAAGATAAAGTCTTCATGGGAAACTTGGATGCCAAGCGTGATTGGGGTCATGCTAAGGATTATGTAGAAGCTATGTATTTAATGTTGCAACAAGACAAGCCAGAAGATTATGTTATTGCAACTGGAATTACTACTTCCGTTCGTGATTTTATTATTATGGCGTTCCGTGAATTGGGAATTGAATTGGAATGGAGTGGTGAAGCTGAAAGTGAAGTTGCCAAAATTAAAGCTTGTACAAATCCTGAATATGCACGACCAATAGGACAAGAAGTAGTAAGTATTGATAAACGGTACTATCGTCCGGCTGAAGTAGAATTATTGATTGGTGATCCAACAAAAGCAAAAACGCAGTTAAATTGGAGACCTAAATACGATTTACCAATGATTGTTAAAGAAATGGTTGCCGCAGATATGGAAATCTTTAAACGCGATCGCTACTTAAAAGAAGGCGGACATACCGTGATGAATTACCATGAATAATTAATTTGAAAATGGTTTAATTTGAAGATTTGAAAATTTGAAGATGGGTTCATTCGGAGCTTCGCTACAAAGAGTTTCGAATAAATTTGATGATGTATTAATTAGATTGTGATACTTCGCAATGAAGATATTATCCTGCATCTGAGCATTAGTGGAGAACGTCTTTAAATAAGTCTGAGGTACTACTTGAATTCCCTGCTTTCATTTAAAATCAAATTTAACCATGTCCCACAGCATTTAGGCGTTGATCCAACTTCAAGTATATTAATTTTCAAATCTTCAAATTATTACACCTTCAAATTAAAATTTTGGTTTAAGCAAAAAAATTAAAGATTGCTAAGAATGCAAATAGACGAAAAAATATATATCGCTGGCCACCGCGGAATGGTGGGATCTGCTATTGTTCGAAATCTTCAGAAACGTGGATTTAAAAATTTAATTCTTAAAACATCATCCGAATTGGATTTGAGAAATCAAATGGCAGTGGAAGATTTTTTTGCAGAACACCAACCCAATTATGTTTTTCTGAGCGCAGCCAAAGTAGGAGGGATCGTTGCCAACAATACGTATCGCGGCGAATTTATCTATGAGAATTTGATGATTCAGAATAATGTGATTCATTATGCATATAAGTATGGAGTGAAGAAACTTTTGTTTTTAGGATCTTCTTGCATCTATCCTAAGATGTGCCCTCAGCCTATTAAAGAGGAGTATTTATTAAGTGGATATTTAGAAGCCACCAATGAACCTTATGCCATTGCTAAGATTGCTGGACTGAAGATGTGTGAGTCGTATCGAAAACAATATGGAGTAGAAATGATCTCAGCCATGCCCACCAATCTTTATGGACCCAATGATAATTATGATTTGAATAATTCTCATGTCTTACCTGCCTTGATCAGAAAGTTTCATGATGCCAAAACGAAGAACTTAGCTTCCGTTGAAATTTGGGGAACGGGTTCGCCGAAGCGTGAATTTTTGCATGTGGATGATTTGGCCGATGCCTGTGTGTTTTTGATGGAAAATTATAGCGACGAGCA
The DNA here is from genome assembly GCA_031411335.1 of Bacteroidota bacterium. Lineage (GTDB taxonomy): Bacteria > Bacteroidota > Bacteroidia > AKYH767-A > OLB10 > JAJTFW01. Next base: position 6,250 of record JANOAX010000005.1, on the reverse strand, counting down.
ACATGTAAATGTGGGTACTGGAGTGGATGTGAGCATCAAGGAATTGGCAGAAATGGTGAAGGAATTAGTCGGATTTGAAGGCCAACTTTTGTTTAATATCGATAAGCCGGACGGAACCCCACGCAAATTATTGGATGTTTCAAAAATTCATAAGTTGGGTTGGCAACATCGATTGGATCTAAAAGAAGGGATTCTTTCTGTTTTGTCAGAATTGGAAAAAACAGGTTGGAATTTCGATCGAAAATAGACATTTATTTCGATGTGTTTTTTCTGAAAATTAAAATTGTCGTATAGGCATCAACGTTAGTAAATTTACCTACTAAAATCAGATAATATTATAGTAGGTAAGATGAGTTTGTTTTTATTTTGAAGCATCGCAATGAAGAAGTTAATTATGATCAATATTAAACTTTCAATATCCAATTCTAACAACCCCGTAGTATTTAAAATGTTACCTAGTTTTAATCGCAATCTACTTTTTTTCAGTCCTTTATGTTGGAAGAAACGAAAAAGGGAATCAAAATGAGCTTTAAATCTTCCTAAAACACCCTTTTTTCACCTCCTCGTAATGTAGGTGAAGGTGAATTCAAAAGCAAACTTTTCATCAGTTTTATAATTCCCAATTTTAAAATTCTTACAAAAAATTAATCTATGAACAGTAAATTTTTCAATTGTTTAAATCTTTTAACCATTGATTTTCAGCATAAAATTTGCCAACTATCTCAAATACTGGGTGAAATTTTACAGAAAACTTGCATTGTATCGCTTAACCAAGTAAATTGCGTTAACAAATCCTGAAAAGGGAAATCCATTGAGTTATTGCGAACACTTTAGTCATTCTCGCGAAATGACCAAAGTCTTACCCTCAAAAAGTAATAGTTGTACTCTGGAAACCGGTATAAAAAATAAGCCTAGTGAAAAAATTCTACTTCAATTATTTCCTTCCTCTATTTCTGCGCACTTTAATGGCTATGCGTGGGGAATTCTCATTTTTAGTAGGTTCAAATGAAATAAATCTAATCAAAATAAATTCTATGAAAAACAATTACTCTCAAAGAGGAAAGTTAACTACTGGGCTTCGCCATTGGTGGTTAATGTTGACAGCAGCAATTCTGTTAACCCTCACAGTTGGAACGCATACGAGTAATGCCCAAAGCATTACCAATTATGCCTTCTCCGCTTCAAGCGGCACCTTCACACCTATTGCAGGTACGGGTGGTAGTACTAATTTGCCTGCAATTCAGGCAGACTTCGGTACTTCTGGCTTCTTGCCAATTGGATTTAACTTCCTCTATAATGGAGTAAGTTACTCGCAGTTCTTCGCCCATTCCGATGGATACATTGGATTAGGTGCAACAGCGGCGGGTACAGCACTCGGGGCTTTAAATTCCGGACTCACTACATCTCGTCCAATATTAGCCCCTTATTGGGATGATATTAGTGGAGCGGGTGGTGCGACAGCGGGAATTGGAACGTATGCTACTACTGGTTTAGCTGGAAGTAGAATCCTTACTGTTGAATTTTTGAATTGGAGAGTGAACTGGAGTGGTCCAGTTGCAACTTCATTTCAAGTAAAACTTTATGAAGCAACTGGAGCGGTACAATTTGTTTATCGTCAAGAAGCAGGTGCTCCAGTAACGGCTTCGGCTTCTATTGGAATTACAGCAGTCGGTACGGGTGCAGCTAATTTCCTTTCTTTAAGTGATGCTGGTGCAGCTCCTACGGTTTCTTCTGTAACTGAAGCAACATTAATTGCTACAGTGCCTGCCACAGGTCAAGTATATTCTTTCACTCCTCCTGTTGCTCCTTCTGCACCTACTTCTCTAACTTTCTCTGCGGTTACTAATAATAGTATGTCGTTAAATTGGGTAGATGCTACTGGTGAAACGGGTTATATCGTTGAACGTTCATTGGATGGAATTACCTATACTCAGGTTGCTTCTTTACCAGCAAATACGGTTACTTATGCTGCCACTGGTCTTTCAGCGGGTACTGCTTATTATTGGAATGTATATAGTAATAATGAAGGTCAAAAAAGTACTGCATTAAATAGCAATCAATCTACTTTAGCTGGTACTTTATGTGCTACCTATTCAGTAGGTCCAACTGGAACTTATGCTTCTCTTACTGCTGCATTAGCAGATATTCGTACAAATGGTTTAGCTTGCTCAGTTATATTAGAATTGCAAGCTGCTTATGTAAGTACAGTGGAAACTTTCCCTTTGTGGACAGGTAACCTTGGTACACTTGCTAGTAAAACAGTGACTATTCGTCCTGAGACAGGTGCTGTTGGGTTGAGTATCACAAGTACACATTCTTATGCAACGGTTACTGACTCTTTAACTCAATATTTAATTATTGATGGAAGAGCAGGTGGAGTAGGTGCGACTCAATTAACAATTGCCAACTCATCATTTACGGGAACAGCAATGCGTATCGCACAAGAATCTTCCAACAATACTTTTACATATGTAGTCTTCCGTGGTGTAAATAATACGACTACCAATGCAGTTGTGTTTATGGGCGGATCAACTGTAGTTGGAGGTTTTGGAAATGATAACAATACATTTAACGAGTGTGATATTCGTGATGGTGCATCATTCCCGAACAATTGTTTTATGGCTTCTGGTAATACTACGGGTAGTGTTGTCAATGATAATAATACGATTAGTAATTGTAGAGTCTTTAATTTCTTTAGTGCAGGTGGTGCTACCATTGGTATTAACTTAATTGGATTAAATAACAATTGGAGTATTACTGGTAATAAGATTTATCAGGAAGCATCTAGAACGTATACTACTGCAAACATTCATAAAGGTATTGTAGCCAATAATACATTAGGATCATTTAATATTAGTAATAATATTATCGGATTTGCGAATGCAAGCAGCACAGGTACTTATACAATGACGTTTGTTACAACTGCCGTAGCCAACCGATTCTTTGGAATGGATGTAAATGCAGCTCTTTCTCCTGCAACAACTATTAGTGGAAATACTATTTCAAATTTTAACATCGCTACAAGTAATACTGGTACTGGTTCAGGAGCTTCTTTCTGTGGTATCTGGTTAAACTCAGGCGGTGCTAATATTACAAATAATACGGTAGGTTCAATGTCTGGAGTGGATAACATTCTTGTTCGTGGTACAGCTACTGGTGGAACGGCTACTAGTGCAAACGTAATTGGTATCGCACAAGGTGCGGCTTCTAATACTCCAACTACACTTACTGGTAATAATGTTGGTGGACTTGGGTTCAATGGTATTACAGCGGCTTTTGCAAATTCAGCTACTGTAGGTGCTACCGTTTGCGGTATCTTTAATCAAGGATTCACTACATTAACTGACCCCACTGCTACTCGTGTAATAAGCGGGAATACGATTGGTGGTGCTGTTGCAGGAAGCTTGCGTAGTGGTGTTGCTATCAATGCCGGCGTTACCAGTACAGCGAATTTCTCTGTTATAGGTATCTTAAATGTAGGTGGTACTCGTATTACTATTAGTAATAATAGTATTCAAAATTTGCAAGTGCCTACTCGTAGTTCTGCAGGTGTTGTTTATGGTATTCAAACTTCTTCTGGTTTAAATGTAATTACTGGAAATACCATTACAGCTCTTTCTTCTAATGCGAAGAATGTGGCAGCGGCAACAACTGCTCATTTAGCAGGTATTAATCATACTTCAACTTCAATACCTGTTACAGGAACGGAAGTGAATATAGCTGGAAACACCATCTATAATTTGAAGATGAGTGCTGATACGGGTAGAGTAGTGGTTAATGGTATTGCTTATACCGGAACTACTACTATTGGATTTAATCAACTTATCCAAAAGAATTTGATTTATGATTTGAACGATTTAACCACAGCTTCTGATACTGCTAAACACGTGTTTATCGGTATTGGATTATATGGTGGTTTACCAACCGTTCAAAATAACATGGTTCAATTGGGTCTTAGTAATGCTAAGTCTCAAGAATACTATGGTATTTATAAAGCAAATACGAATATTAATAAAATTTATCATAACTCAGTTTACATCGGCGGTAATGCTTCTGTAGCATCTGGAGTAGTTCAAGGAAACACTTATGGTTTCCGTCGTGTGAATCGTCCAACAACAGGAAATGATGAAATTATCAATAACGTATTCTATAATGCACGTGTAACCGCAATCGGTGGTGCATTTGAATATGCAATTGGTTTGGATTCGAATATCAATGTAACCTCTTCAAAGAATGTTCTCTTTGCTGATTTTGCAAATGGTGGTCGTACCGGTCTTCGTAATGCAACTATCGCTACAACTTTAGCAGACTGGAGAACATTAACAGGACAAGATTTGAGTTCTATTTCTGAGAATCCAAATTATATTGCTCCTGCTGCTGCTACTCCAGATTTACATATCCAACCTTCCCCTGCAGTATCACCTGTAGAAGGCTCTGGAGCGGTTATCGCTGGTCCTGCTGACGACTTCGACAGTCAAGCTCGTGCTGGACTTACACCAATCGATATTGGTGCTGATGCTGGTAACTTTATTGCTTCTGGTGATTTTGTTAGCCCAACAATTACTTCGGTAGTTGCTTCTCCAGCAGGTGCTGCTTGTACTGCTGTGTCAAGATTAATTTCTGCAAACATTTCTGATGCTAGCGGCCTTTCAAGTGTGAATTTAAACTGGTCATTAAATGGAGTAGCTCAAACAGCTATTGTAATGGTATTTAATGGTGGCACTAACTTATGGGAAGGAACAATTCCTGCAAGCGGTAGTGCACTTGTTGCATACTCCGTTACAGCAACAGATGCTTCTGCAGCTCTCAACTTTACAGTTTCTTCTAGTCAGTCATATACGGATGAGTATCTAAGAAAAATTTACACAGTTGGACCAGATCTTACCATTTGCCCAGCTATCAACTCAACTTTAACACTTGGTTCTGCATTGCCTTCGCCTTCTTATTTGGCTTCCAATGCAACTTCAACTGCTGATGAAGAGATCCTAAATGTTACATTTGGTTCATTAAATAATACGTCAACATGTTTAACTACTGGTGGACCTGGTTCTACTTTAAACATGTATTCAAATTACACCGCTTCACTTCCTGCAGTTTCAGTACTGCCAGGTCAAGTGGTTCCTTTCTCAATTCAAGTTGGAACTTGTGGTGGTAACTTCACTAATCGCGTGGCCATCTTTATTGATTATAACCGCGATGGTGATTTCTTGGATGCTGGTGAAGATGCATTTATTTCTACCGCTGTTGCTGGTCCGAATCTTCAGAGTGGAAATATTACCATTCCAGGAACAGTTTCCTATGGAATAACAAGATTACGTGTTATTTCAGTTGAAACTGGAGGTGCAATTTTGCCAACAGGTACATATACTTGGGGTGAAACTGAAGATTACAACGTCTTCATTGCTCCAGTACTTACTAGTTATTTGTGGACTCCAGGTGCTCAAACTTCAAGTTCAATTGTAGTTTCTCCTACAGTAAATACACAATATACTGTAACGTTCTCTGATGGTGTTTGTACTGCTAGTGATACTATTAATTTGAATATGATTGCTACACTTCCTGCTCCTATCGCTTACGATTCTGCACATTGTGGTACTCAGCAGGTAAAATCTGATGTCTCTTCTGTTCCAGGTGCTATTGCATACCGTTGGTATACTACACCTACTGGTGGCACACCTATCCAGAATTTGCCAGATACCAACTTGCTTCAAACCGTTGGAGTGACAACTACATACTATGTTTCTGCTTTCGATGGTGTTTGTGAAAGTCCAAGGGTGGCTGTTACTGAAACAGTTGTTCAGCCAGATCCGATTGATATCGTTTCTGCTCTAGGTACTTCAATTTGTTTGGGTAATGTGGACACATTAAATGTGGTACAAACAGGGTCTTCAAGTATTTATACTTATGTATGGTCAGGTAATGGCGTGGGTACATTAAATGTGAACTCAGGTGCACAAGTAGTTTCTACGCCTACTACTGCTGGTGTTTATACATTTGTGGTGTTTGGAAGTGATCCTAGTGCGGGTTGTGTGATTACTGATACACTTGTATTAACGGTAAATAATAACCCAGTAGTATCTACCAATATTTCTTCAACGACTATCTGTTCAGGAGAATCAGTATCACTTACTTCATCCGCTTATGTGGTTGTAGGTGCTTCTGGAACTCCTCCTGCTTATGGGTCTTCTGCAGCAACTTCTACTGCAGATGAAGAGATTTTAAATGTAACATTTGGTTCAATAAATCAAAC
>JANOAX010000004.1:0-6956 GCA_031411335.1 Bacteroidota bacterium | reverse complement strand
TCGTAATTCGTATATTCGTATCGATCTGTAATTCGTATCCCACCAAATTTCGCATCTTTCGCATTTCGTGTTAATTCGCTTTTCGCGTATTTGCGTATTCGTAAAATTCGTAATTCGTATATTCGTATCGATCTGTAATTCGTATCCCACCAAATTTCGCATCTTTCGCATTTCGTGTTAATTCGCTTTTCGCGTATTTGCGTATTCGTAAAATTCGTAATTCGTACTTTCGTATTGATTCGTAATTCGTAACCAATCGAAACCTGCTTGCTTCAGGCAAGTTCGTAACCAATAATTACTCACCAATCAACATCGCCGCCGCGTACTCCCTATTCAACCTCGCAATATTAGTAACCGAAATTCCCTTCGGACATTCCGCTTCGCAAGCTTCAGTATTGGTACATGCACCGAATCCAGCATCATCATGCACTTTCAACATATCGATCACTCGCTTTTTCGCCTCTACACGACCTTGTGGCAATAATGCATATTGAGAAACTTTTGCCGATAAGAATAACATCGCAGAGCTATTTTTACAAGCAGCTACGCAAGCTCCACAACCAATACAGGCTGCTGAGTTGAATGCTTCGTCGGCGTTTACTTTTGAAACAGGAATGCTATTCGCATCCGGTGTGCTTCCGGTATTTACAGAAATAAATCCACCTGCTTGTTGTATCTTTTCGAATGCTTGGCGATCAACGATCAAGTCGCGAATAACAGGAAATGCCGCTGCTCTCCACGGTTCAATGATGATGGTTTCTCCATCCGCAAAACTGCGCATATGTAATTGACAGGCGGTAACTCCTTTCACGGGTCCATGCGCACGACCGTTTATGTACATGCTGCATGATCCGCAAATTCCTTCACGGCAATCATGGTCAAAAGCGATTGGATCTTTTGCAGCCTTGGTTAAATCTTCATTTACTACATCTAACATCTCTAAAAAAGACATGTCAGGACTTACTCCTTTTGCTGCATAGGTTTCGAAACGTCCGCTTTCTTTTGCGTTTTTTTGTCTCCAAACTTTTAACGTAAGATTCATATTTCCACTCATAGGATTTTTATTTTTTTCCCGTTATGATGAACAGGAGTAAGGTTCAATTTATTTTATTTGTAAGAGCGTTGAGTAAGTTTAACACTTTCAAACACTAAATCTTCTTTGTGTAATTCTTCTGGCTGGTTGTCGCCTTTGTATTCCCATGCTGCCACGTATGCATAGCCTTCATCATCACGACGAGCTTCATTTTCTGGCGTTTGATATTCTTCGCGGAAATGTCCACCACAACTTTCATTGCGATTCAATGCATCCACCATCATCAACTCTCCTAACTCTAAGTAATCAGCAACACGACCTGCTTTTTCTAAATTCTGATTTAATTCTTGTTCACCACCAGGAACCATTAAATTTTCCCAGAATTCAGCGCGTAGTTTTTTGATGTTCTCAATTCCTGCATTTAATCCTTCTGCAGTACGACCCATTCCACAATGATTCCACATCAAAAGGCCTAATTCACGATGAAACTCATGAACGGTTTTCTTTCCTTTTATGTTGAGTAGTTTTTGCAAACGATCTTTTACTTTTTGCTCAGCATCCATAAATTCCGGACTATCATTCGCAATAGGAGTACGCTCTACATCGGATAAATAATCACCAATTGTATAAGGTAAAACGAAGTATCCATCTGCCAAGCCTTGCATCAATGCTGAAGCTCCTAAACGGTTTGCACCATGATCACTAAAATTAGCTTCACCACAAGCGTACAATCCTGGAATAGTTGTCATCAAATTATAATCAACCCAAAGTCCACCCATGGTATAATGCACCGCTGGATAAATCATCATCGGCGTTTTGTACGGATTTTCCCCTGTGATTTGCTTATACATATCAAACAAGTTTCCGTATTTCGCTTCTACTGCTTTTTCACCAGTACGTTTAATGACATCACTGAAGTCGAGGTATACCGCTAATCCTGTATTTCCAACTCCAAATCCTTTATCACACATATCTTTCGCTGCACGGGATGCAATATCACGCGGAACTAAATTTCCAAAGGATGGATAACGTCTTTCTAAATAATAATCTCTTTCTGATTCTGGAATATCAACAGGTTTGCGCGTATCTCCTTTTTGCTTCGGCACCCAAATACGTCCATCGTTACGCAACGACTCCGACATCAATGTTAATTTACTTTGATGATCGCCCGAAACTGGAATGCAAGTAGGATGAATTTGTGTGAAGCAAGGATTTCCAAAGTAAGCTCCTTTTTTATGCGCTCTCCAAATGGCAGTAGCATTGGATCCACGCGCATACGTTGTTAAATAAAATACATTTCCATATCCACCCGTTGCTAATACAACAGCATGCGCACTGTGTCTTTCAATTTCTCCAGTCACCAAGTCACGAGCAATAATTCCTCTTGCTTGTCCATCAACCATCACCACCTCTAGCATTTCATGACGCGTATAACTCTGAATTTTTCCTTCGCCAATCATTCGATTCATGGCAGAGTAAGCACCCAATAAAAGTTGTTGTCCGGTTTGACCCTTCGCATAAAACGTTCTAGATACTTGCGCACCACCAAAAGAACGATTGTCAAGTAATCCACCATATTCACGAGCGAAAGGAACACCTTGCGCCACGCATTGATCGATGATGTTTACACTCACTTGCGCTAAACGATGCACGTTGGCTTCACGCGCTCTGTAATCTCCGCCTTTCACAGTATCGTAAAACAATCGGTAAACACTATCACCATCGTTGCGATAATTTTTTGCTGCATTAATTCCGCCTTGTGCCGCAATACTGTGCGCGCGACGTGGTGAATCTTGAAAGCAAAATGTTTTTACGTTGTATCCAAGTTCAGCAAGAGAAGCAGCTGCAGAAGCACCAGCTAATCCTGTTCCTACAATGATCACATCGTACTTACGTTTGTTCGCTGGATTAACTAATTTGCATTTGAATTTATGATTGTCCCACTTTTCAGAAAGTGGTCCTGCTGGTATTTTTGAATCGAGTTTCATTCGATGTAGGTCTTTAATTAACGAGTTAAGAAATAAATAGGCATGGCAGCAAACAAGGCGGGAATGATAATCGCAAATACAAATGTTCCAATGCCCTTAATGAGTCCTTCGTAATTTTTTCCACGAAGGCTCAAGGTTTGAAATGCACTTTGGAAACCGTGAAGTAAATGATAGGATAGACCTAACATACTAATTACATAAAATGCAACAACGAGTGGATCTTTAAAAGCTGTCGCCACCACACTAAAGAGATCTTTGCAAATAATTATTTTATTTCCCATATAATCCATGGTAGCGGGCTTTAAATTTTGTGCTTTTGCATCTGCGGCTGTAATGACTTCTTCTTTCAAAACTTTATCCGTAGTAGCTTCCACTACATACGTCTTCCAGTCCATCTCACCAAATTTATATTCATACCAAAAGTGGATAAGATGCGTCGCGATAAAGATGAGGAGTATCGTTCCCAAAATTCCCATATTTCGAGAAGCCCAAGTAGTACCTGAATTGTTTTTCTTCCCTTCGTATTTTACAGGACGAGCCTTCATATTCTTTGCTACCAGGTAAAAACCATTGATAGCATGAATGATGATAGTCGCATAAAGTAGGTAGGAGATAATTTTGATAGGCGGAAAGGTGGTCATGAAAACCGTGTATTGGTTAAATGCCAAGCCTCCATCGTCTTTAAATAAAGCTAAATTGCCTGATACATGGACGATTAGGAAAAGACTGAGGAAGAGCCCCGTAAAGGCCATTAGCCACTTTTTCCCTACGGATGAGTTGAGAAACTCAAATAAATTTGTCATAATTCTTAGATATTCTAGGATAATATTAGCAATATTCTCACGAATAGTCGCTTTTGGAGCTACAAATTTAATTGTAATTTGTTTTGGTAGGCTTCCGTGTCACCTTTTTTTCTTCGACTTTGATGGAAGGCTTGGAAACAGCATCATAAACTTTTTCTTTAAGCCTTGTTAGATGAATACCATAATTGTAATTTTACGCTGCATAATAAACAATTTAGTAATGAGAAAGTTTACTAAGAAATAGGTATTGTTTATATTTGCATTCTCTAATATTTAAAATAAATTTTTAGTAAAAAATCTAATTATGAAGTATACAACCATAGACTCACAACTTTTTATTGAGAACAGACAAAGATTCGCGGCTAAACTGAAGCCTAAGTCGATCGCATTCTTAAACGCGAATGATGAAATGCCTCGAAATGGTGATGCTAATTTTCTCTACCGACAAAACTCCGACCTGTTTTACCTCAGTGGAATTGATCAAGAACAAACGATTTTAGTTTTGTTTCCTGATGCGCCTCTCCCGCGTTATAAAGAGATTCTTTTCGTAAGAAAAACGAATGAGCATATTGCCATTTGGGAAGGTCATAAGTATACAAAAGAAGAGGCGCGTGCTGCATCGGGAATTCAAAGTGTGTATTGGTTAGAAGATTACAATAGCATTATCCCGATGCTAATGAATCATTGCGAAAATGTGTATGTAAATATTAACGAGAATGATCGTTTCGCCTCTGAAGTTCCGTATCGTGATTTGCGCTTTGCACAAAGTATGAAGTCGATGTATACGGGTCATAATTTTGAACGACTTGGGCCCATCTTAGCTTCACTTCGCGCTATCAAACACGACATCGAAATTAAGTTGATGCAAAAAGCAATGGACATTACGGAAAAAGCTTTTCGTAAAGTAATGCGCTTTGTAAAGCCCGGTGTGATGGAGTATGAAATTGAAGCAGAAATTATTCATGAGTTCATTCGTAAGCGTGCGAGTGGACATGCTTATAATCCGATCATCGCCTCAGGTCCTAGCGCTTGTATTTTGCACTATAATGAGAATAACAGAGCCTGTAAAGCAGGGGATGTGATCTTGATGGATTTTGGTGCAGAATATGCGAATTACGCTGCTGATTTAACGAGATGTATTCCAGTAAGTGGAGAGTTCACACAACGTCAACGCGATGTGTACAATGCAGTTTTAAGAGTGATGAAAGGAGCTACAAAAATGTTGGTTCCTGGAAATACCATCGAGAAGTATCATGTGGAAGTTGGATTGTTGATGGAAGCTGAATTACTCGATCTCGGATTAATTTCTAAGACTGATATAAAAAATCAAAATCCAGAATTACCTGCTTACAAAAAATATTTTATGCATGGTACATCGCATTTTCTCGGATTGGATGTGCACGATATTGGCAATCGCTATGAACCGATGCAACCTGGAATGGTTTTCACTTGCGAACCTGGCATTTATATCCCAGAAGAAGGTCTAGGTATTCGATTGGAAAACGATATTTTAGTTACCTCAAAAGATCCCGTAAATTTAATGGCTTCTATCCCAGTGGAAATTGAGGATATTGAAGAATTAATGAGAGAAGCCGCGGAGGCAAGATCGCTCTCTCATAAATAATCTCGTTTAAAAATTGCGGGAAAAGGGCCAGAATACAGAATCTTGATGCGTTTTCAAGAATCTTATTTATTTGTGAAGAGCAAACTATTAATGAATTTAAACTGATGGAGTATTAATTAATGAAATTGGTCTTTTTAAATTTATACTGGTTAATTATCCAAACATTTAATCCAACTAAGGGTACTTTAGGTAGACCTTATGACAGTACGCAAGGCTTCACTGGAGGAGAACAGGTTGGATTGAGTGTGATTATAATAGGGTTTGGAGCATATGTCAGTTATAAGGTATGGAGAAGTTCAAAAAAAATTGGATAGACGTAGTGTCAGTTCCTAGCTGCTATCAAGACTTGACTATTGAATTTAGTGAAGCGCAGAGATAAAGTCGTGAAGTGCCCTAAAGCATAGTTGTGCAAGCCTATGGGCAAATCAAAAAGGACAAAGTCCTGAAGTGTGCTTCGCCATAAAGTATGCGCAGCAATTCTTTATGGCGAAGCTCTACTTCAGGACCAAACTTTCGTCCCCTCCGTACAATTTTTACACATCTCAATTTCGTTTCGAGAACGAAGTACTGAAGCACGAAATTCCTGATAATTCGAATTCTGCCATAAATCAGCAAAACTTTGCTCTTTTAAACTTCCCATATTGTACATGGCATCTTTATCGAAGCAACACGGAACAACCCTTCCATCCCAGGTAATTACACAGCTATGCCATAACTTCCAGCAATGATTTAAAAGTTGGTTTTTAATTTTGTAGGTGCCGTCTTTTTGTTTTTTATAACGAGCGTATTTTTCATTTTCAGGAATTAAATCATTCCCATTCTCAAAATCATAAACTTGAGCAGTCTTTAATCCGACTTCATCTACACCCAATTCTTTGGCGAGTTGATGAACTTCTGCGATCTGATGTTCATTGGGCTTTACCACTAAAAATTGAAAAATAATATGTGGAGTAGAAGAGCCTAATTCTTTTTTCCATTTTACAATGTTCTTAGTTCCTTCAATCACTTTCTCCAGTTTTCCTCCAATCCGATATTGCTCATAAACCTCTTGAGTAGTTCCATCAATGGAAATGATTAATCGATCTAACCCCGACTCAATCGTCTTCTTTGCATTTTCATCAGTGAGGTAATGAGCATTGGTGGAAGTAGCCGTGTAAATTCCTTTGCTCGATGCATACTTCACTAACTCTAAGAATTTCGGATTTAAATACGGCTCTCCTTGAAAGTAAAAAATCAAATACCACAAAGTATCTTTTACCTCATCGATAATTTTTTTGAAAAAATTCTCTTCTAACATTCCCGTTGGGCGCGAGAAAGCACGTAATCCACTCGGACATTCCGGACAACGTAAATTACAGGAGGTGGTCGGTTCAAACGATAAAACAATCGGCATTCCCCATTGAACAGGGTTGCCCAGCCATTTCGAATAATAATAGCTGGCTACCACTTTACTCGCATTTATAATTCTGCTCGGCTTCGACTTGAAAAGGAAATTAAGTCCGTCACGT
>JANOAX010000003.1:0-29091 GCA_031411335.1 Bacteroidota bacterium | reverse complement strand
AGATTATTCCATTTTTACATTAGACAAAGAATTCATCATAAATAGTTGGAGTTCTGGCTCGACAAATATATTTGGTTACGAAACAGACGAAGTGGTAGGACAGAAATTTGATTTAATATTTACTATAAATTTAAAAATAAGTCCAATGGAAAACAAACAAGATATACCTAATATTCTTAAAAGTAGGTATATACCAACTGCTGAATTTTATAGCCAAATTATTGACAGTTTGCAAGATTATTCCATTTTTACATTAGACAAAGAATTAATCATAAATAGTTGGAGTTCTGGCTCGACCAATATATTTGGTTACGAAACAGACGAAGTTGTTGGACAGAAATTTGATTTAATATTTACTGAAGAAGACAAAAAAAATAGTATTCCCCAAAGGGAAATCGAAACAGCTTTAAAAGAAGGCAGAGCAACAGATAATAGATGGCATATTGCTAAAGACACGAGCCTTTTTTATGCTTATGGCTTGGTTTTTCCACTCACTGGTTTAGATGGAGAGATGTTGGGTTATGTAAAAATTTTGCGGGACTTAACAGAAAGGAAACAATCAGAAGATGCTATAAAAAAATATGTCAAGGAATTAGAAGAACTAAATACACATAAAGAGAGTGTTCTTGCCATACTTTCACACGACTTAAGAAGCCCTCTTTCATCTATTATTGGAACAGCAAAATATTTGAAAGAAAATTTTCATAAAATGAAACCGGATACTGTCCAGGAAATGCTCGACTTACTTTTCAAATCATCTACTGATGAACTAGAGATGTTAGACTATTTAGTAGAATGGGCGAGAATAAAATACGCATCAGAGGTATTTTCACCTACAAAAATAAAACTAACAGAATACATTAATAAAGTGTTTGAAACCTTAAAAGAAACGGCTTCAATAAACGCTATCAATCTTCATCACGAAATTGAAGAGAATACTACTGTATTTGCAGATAGTAAAATGTTAATTTCCATTATTCAAAATATCGTTTCAAATGCTCTAAAACATACAGCAAATGGAGGGACAATAACTGTTTCAGCAAAAAGCAAAGATGACAAAGTTATTGTTCAGGTTAAGGACACTGGAATTGGAATGTCGAACGAAATAATGGCAAGACTTTTTACACCGCAAATGAAAACTCTTTCAGAAGCAAGAAAAAAGGATAAGGGTGCTGGAATTGGATTATTATTGGTAAAAGGATTTTTAGAAAAAAATGGTGGTGAAATATGGGTTGAAAGTATTGAAGGCGAGGGTTCATCTTTTTATTTTACATTACCCATTGAGAAACCATTATATAAAATAGGTAGTTCAGACGAAATTATGTTTGACGAAAGTGCGTAATACAATGACTGATGAACGACATGGAAATAGCCACAACATATTGCAGAATATTTGCAATAGGCAGGTTTGTGGTAAAAACCCGCCCATCGCAAATCTGCTAAACGACATGAGATGTAAGATAATCCAATTCGAATTAACCTACTAGAAGCTAGAAGCTTGTGAATAGTAAACGAAGAGATAACACCACTCTCAAGAAGCGAGTCTATTTCTCGAGCGGAATCGAAACCACAAAGCACGCTCCCTTTTCAACCGGAACATAATCCAAATTACCACCATATGCGCTGGCTATTTGATGACTGATGCTTAATCCTAATCCTACCCCTTTTCCTGTGGGACGAGTTGTGAAAAATGGTAAAAATATTTTTTCAACGATATCATTAGAAATTCCAACACCATTGTCGCGAATAAATATTTGAATGGAATTGTTGTTGTTTTCTGTAGAAATATTGATTTCACCTTTACTTGATGGATCAATTAAAAATTGATCATGCACTGCCGAACGAGCATTTCGAAGTACATTAATTATGATACGTAAAATGTCGACGTAAACGACCTTGGTTTTGAACTGACTTGCGTTTAAATCTAAAGTTATTGCAATTTTTTCATTGGGATATTCGGCATCCCATGTATTTTTTGAAGCTTTAATTGCATCTTCAATAAGCTCGTTAATATTTACTTCTTCGCGTTCCTTCCCGTAGTTGGTGGAATGCTCCGACATACTTTTTACAATCTCGCTGGCACGAATTCCGTGCATGGAGATGCGCTCAAGGTTACCGATGAGATCGGTACATAGTTCTTTCGCTTCTTCGTCAGTAGTGAGATCAGAAACTTCCTGAAGTAATTCTAATGAAACCGCTGAAAAATTATTAACAAAATTCAAGGGGTTCATTAATTCATGCGCAATGCCCGATGTTAATTGTCCGAGCGACGCCATCTTTTCGTGATGAATCAATAAACGTTGAGTCTCTTGTAATTCTTTTAAAGCGAGTTCTAACTCTTTCGATTTCTGCTCAACGTTTTTCTTTTCTTCCACAATTTGACGAGTGCGTAATTCAACAAGCTCTGTTAATTTTTGCTCTCGACTTTTATATTCATCTACAACTGCATTATTTTGATTGCGGAGTCGGTTGATGAGTTCTTTCATCAACATTCGATTCATCGAAGGATGCGATCCCAGTAAGCTAAAGAAATCTTTTTCACCTATTCGTAAAATGATAGCATCTGATGCAGCTGAAACCGATGCCGTACGTGGGGAATTGTCAATGATTGACGCTTCACCAAAATATTCTCCATGTTTCAAAACAGCAAAGATGATGGATCCATCGTGTACTCGAAGCGTTCCCGATTCAATGATGTACATGCTTTCTCCTGCATCCCCTTTTTTGAATAAGGGTTCGTTTTCTTTTAGATGAATTCGATCAACAACCTTTGCAATATGTTCAAGAAGTTTGAGGTCGGCGGATTTGAATAAACTCGTTCTACCTAAAAGAGAAACCAAATGCTTTCGATCTTCTCCCAGCATTTGAGCATTCATATCCGTCATGTCAATCAAGCCATGATTTCCAGATGACTCTCTTAAGAGTGCTTTTATTTCTTCGAGGTTATTTAATTTTCCTTTGTTTCGAAGTGCATAGGCAGCATCCGTAAAATAAACATGGTTCTCCAAAAATTCTTTTTCGAGGGCGTACCATTCCACTAATTTAATGGCTTTCCCGTGTTCTAATAATTCTTGTCGGAGTAATTGTGAAATGGAAAAAAAATCGACTCTGCCTATATAATCTAAGTCGGCATCACGAATAATTTTATGAAAGAGTCCTTGTGGTTGTTTGGATGTGTCGGTAGCTAAAATGAGATCTTTTATGATCTCAATCTGTGCAGTGTCGTATCCGAAAGCAGGTAAATGTTTTTCCGCGAATGTAGCTCCCACGGGTTCGTTCTTTTCGTATTGAGTTACAAATCCGGTATCGTGAAAAAGAGCAGCGGTTTTTATTAATAGCGATGATTCTTCATCGAGTTTTTCAAGCAAACAAAGACGCTCTGAAGATTTGATTACATTTTCAGTATGAAAAACATGATGGTAATGAATGGTCGTCGCCAAGTTTTTATGGAGATAATCCAACACAAATTTTTCGGCTTCAGCGTAATTCATATAAAATGGCGATGGTTCTCTAATTCGATTTTAAAAATAGTAATTTTTTTGAATATACTCGTTTATTATTGAAATTAGTAATTCACGAAGTGGTGTTAGTAGGGAGTTAGAGTAGGAGAGTCGCAGAGTGGGAGATGGGAGAGTAAGAGTCCCGATAGCTATCGGGAAGGAGAGTCGGAGTGTGGGAGAGTCGGAGAAGGGAGAGTTAATGAGTATGGCTTAATTGACTTTTACATCCTATAAAAAACCGCAAAACCGTATAATAGGGGGCGTATTTTAATGCCCCCCTATGAGAATTCATCCCCTACATACAGCCTTCTTTGCCTAAAATTGGATGTAATCCAATTTAAGCAAAGAAGGCTTATTAAAGTTGGAGTTTAATCCTAAATTATGGAATATCCCGAATACCCAATTTGATCTCTTCTTGTTGTGCGGTATCCAAAATTTTTAAAAAGATGAACTCTCTTTTTTCACTGAAATAAGTGAAATCGATGGACTCAATGAAGTAAATAAATTTCATCTCAACACCTTGAATGGTGAAATTTTCAATATGGATATACGGAGGTGTGGTCGTAGATACATAGTCAAGATTCGTTAGAAAGGAATAAATCTCATGTCTGAATTTTTCAATTTTTGATGTGGGTGTATCAAAGCGGATGAGTACCGTGAAACTAGCACGAATCATATTGCGTTGACTAACATTCTCTACATCCGAATCAATCATTTTTTTGTTGGGAATGGAAAAGATGGTTCGGTCAAGGGTTCTGATTTGTGTACTTCTGAATCCAATTTTTTCTACGGAACCTTTAACAGTTCCTACTTTCACTAAATCTCCAGTAGAAAATGGTTTGTCTAGGAAGATGGTGAATGATGCTAATAAATTTTCAATGCTTTCTTTTGCTGCAAGTGCTAATGCAAGTCCACCGATACCCAATCCAGCAATGAGAGAGGCTACATTCACTTCAAAGATGGTACCGAGGATGATAAAGAAACTCAAAATAATGACTATTATTTTGATGGCTTCACGCATGAACGGAATGATTTTATTGTCGTTTTGGGAATCTTGAATTCCTACCCGATGAGCCAAAACAATTCCAAAGAAATCGATAAAACGTAAAACGATCCAAGTAATCGAAATGAAAATGGATAATTGAAATGTTCTCCAGATAACGAGTCGTATTCCAAATTTTTCTTCTGAAGGCAAATGCCAACTTTCTGGATAATGAAGTTGTTTGCATGCAAGGTATGCGCTAAGTAAAATAACAAACAACCCAAATGGCTTGCGCAATAAATGGCGAAGCATTTTTACATCTACTCCGGCTACACGTTTTTTTATAGCGCGGTAAAAAAGTCCAGATAAGTGGAAAGAAACAAATCTTTTTAAAATGATACCTGCAAGAATGATGGTAAAAAACAACAGGTAGCTGCGAACATCATTCTCAAAGTAGACCTGATTTAACCAATTTTCATCCATCTTACTAAATTCAAATTTATAATAATTGCTTCAATGCAATTTCGTATCCGCTAGCCGTTATATCTTTTTTGCCTTGATTGATTTTGTAAATATTATCCAAGGCTTGATGAATGGTTTTGGCAACGTCAGTAAAGATTCCTTCAGCAGTTACTTCTTTTGGATTGCTCATCAAATAAGCAAACACTCTTGCCATTCCGCAGTTGGAAATAAAATCAGGGATCACACTCATATGATGATCTGCAAATCGACTAATCGGTCCGAAGAAAATTTCAGTATCTGCAAAAGGAACATTCGCTCCACATGCAATTACTTTCAATCCGCCATCATACAAGTCGCTCGCTTGATCAAGAGTCACTAAACGTGAAGCTGCTGCAGGAATAAATACATCAGCTTTCTGTTTCCAAAACGATTCTTGAATATCATCTACCTTGGTAAATCCTTCAAACATATTTTTTGTTCGTGAGTGAAAAAGACTGATGACTTCATCATGCGTAAATCCATTTTCATTTAATACACCACCGCTGCGATCTACAATTCCTGTAAGTAATCCACCAGCTTGTGAGAGATAAAACCCTGCTGCTGCACCAACATTTCCCCATCCTTGTACCACTACTTTTTTTCCTTTAATACCATCTCCCTGTAACTTGTAAAAATGAATGACCGATTGAGCAACTCCATATCCCGTAATCATATCGGCAATGGTATACGATGAACCCGCAGGAACATAACGTGGATCTTCAACCATTAAACTTACTCCTTTTTGAAGTTTTTGAATTCTCTCTGATCGTTCTGTTCCTTCACTTTTGAAATGTCCATTCACCACACCTTCCTGTGGATGTAATAGTCCAAGTTCAGCAGTAATCGGAATTACTTCGTGAATTTCATCTACGAAAAGATCGCCACCAGTACCATAATAATTTTTAAGTAAAGGCATGGCTGCTTTGAACCAACGTTTCAATACTTCTTCTTTACGTGGATCACGTGGATCGAAATTAATTCCAGATTTTGCTCCTCCAATGGGTGGACCTGCAACCGTGAATTTAATTTCCATGGTTTTCGCTAATGATTCTACTTCACGTCGATCTAATCCTTTTCGCATGCGAGTTCCTCCGCCAGCAGCGCCACCACGTAATGAGTTGATTACGATCCATCCGCAGGCTTCCGATTGTGGATCATTCCATTCGTAAATTATTTCAGGCTTCTTATCTTCAAATTGTTGGAGCAAGGTTAACATCTTTTCTTGATTGAATTATAGTGCAAAGAAATCTATTTTCACTCTATTAATGAACTAGATTCCGAGCGTTGGTAATTTATAAGTTATTTTTTTTTGATTTCCGATTTCACGAATGATTGATTTACTGAGTGTTGTGCCTAGCCATGGTTGGTTGAGAATTAATTTTTCTTCGTAAGTATTCATACCCAATAAATAAATTCCACCATGCGAATCCGGACCTACACAAAAATCCAAAGGTCGAATGCTTAGCATTGCTTCTTCAATATGCTTTGATGAGAGTAGTGATGGCATCGAAAAAACTCCAATTACTTTTCTAAATCCTTCGTTGAATTTTTTTGAATATCCAGCGCATAAATATTTTTCAATTTCTGTTGAATGCGAGTTACTATTGGGCCAATCATTGGCAACTTGAATTCCATCTGCCTGTAAAATTTCAAAATTTAAATTGTGCTGAGCAATTAATTCTTGAATAGAAAGTTGAGTAGATTCATTAAACACTAATGCAGGTTGAATCCCTGTTTTTATTCCAGTGAAAAAAAGAATGGCGCAAGTCTTGAAATATTCGTTCATAACGTTGCAATTAATCGACTTACTATTTTACTCAAGATGGGGTCAGCACTTTCAGCAATGGCAATAATTTCTTCTAATGTAACTGGTGACAAATGATCGGGATCACATACATCGGTCAAAACTGAGATACCTACACATCGCATATTCATGTGTCGGGCAACAATAATTTCTGGCGTTGTACTCATGCCTACCGCATCGGCACCAATAGTTCTCAAGTATCGATATTCTGCTCTTGTTTCCAACATCGGTCCATTTACAGAAACATAAACGCCCTCTTGCAATCGAATCGAATTTTCTGCTGCTATTTTCTTGATTTCTGCTCTTAGAAGTGCATCATAGGGGGCGCTCATATCTGGAAATCGTGGACCCATTTCTTCAACATTTTTTCCAATTAGTGGATTGCTACTTTGCATATGAATATGATCTTCAATGAGCATCAATTCTCCTTTTTGGTAAGATGGGTTTAAAGCACCTGCGGCATTGGAAACAATTAAAGTATTTACGCCCAATTGCTTCATAACTCGCACAGGCAGAGTGATTTGTTGCATGGAATAGCCTTCATAAAAATGAAAGCGTCCTTGCATGGCGATCACTTCTCTTCCTTCAATAGTCCCGAAAAGGAGTTTCCCTTTATGCGATTCCACCGTACTCGTTGGAAAATGAGGGATCATAGAATAATCGATGGCCTCTCTGATCTTGATGGATTTAGCCAACTGATGCAAGCCTGTACCCATAATTATTCCCACTGCACCCTGAGGGGAAGCAAATTTTTTTAAGAAATCATTTGATTGAATAATTTCTGAGTTCATCCGCCAAAATTAGGTGATAAGAACGATGAAAAACGGCTACATTTGCACTTCATTCGAAAAAGTTTATGATTCAGTTAGCGTATATCCGTGAAAACAAGCAGGATGTAATCAACAGATTAGCCATTAAAAATATAGATGCAACAGCAGCTATAGAAGAAATTATTGCGCTTGACCAAGAGAAAAGAAAGGCTCAAACGGAAGTAGAAATGCTTTTGTCGGAGCAGAATACTTTGGCTAAGCAGATTGGCGAATTGTTTAAGTCGGGAAAGAAAGCGGAAGCGGATGATATGCGTAATCGCAGTACGGCCATCAAGGAATTAGCAAAAGGGCTCGAGGAGAAATTAGCTAAATTGGAAGATGATTTGAAGAATGCATTAGTGGTACTTCCCAATATTCCTTCTCCTTCTGTTCCTCCTGGTAAAACACCCGAAGAGAATGAAGTCGTTTTCTTGAATGAGAAAAATATGCCGAAGCTCGACGATGATGCATTACCGCATTGGGAATTAACGGCCAAGTATGATATAATCGATTTTGAATTAGGAAATAAAATTGCAGGTGCTGGATTTCCAGTTTACAAAGGACAAGGAGCAAAATTGCAACGAGCATTGATAAATTTCTTTCTTGATCAAGCAACAAAAGCAGGTTATTATGAAATTCAACCGCCCATTTTAATCAATGAAGAATCTGGATTTGGTACCGGACAACTTCCCGATAAAGAAGGGCAGATGTATCACGTGACTGCTGATAATTTATATTTAATTCCAACTGCAGAAGTTCCCGTAACTAATATTTTTCGTGATACCATTGTGAAAGCAGAAGACATGCCCATTAAGTGCACGGCTTACACACCGTGTTTTCGCAGAGAAGCAGGATCATACGGCGCGCATGTACGTGGATTAAATCGTTTACATCAATTCGACAAAGTGGAGATTGTTCAAATTGCACATCCTAATTCAAGTTATAAAATTCTGGAAGAGATGCGAAACTATGTTTGTAGTTTATTGGATTTGCTCGAGCTTCCATACCGCACTTTGAAATTATGCGGGGGCGATATGAGTTTTGCTTCGGCATTAACGTATGATATGGAAGTTTGGAGTGGAGCGCAAAAGAGATGGTTAGAGGTGAGTTCTGTTTCCAATTTCGAATCTTTCCAAGCAAATCGTTTAAAATTGCGTTATCGTGAAGGAAATGAAAAGCCAGTTTTAGCACATACACTAAATGGCTCTGCGTTAGCGTTACCTCGTATCGTGGCTTCCTTGTTAGAAAATAATCAAACTAAGGATGGAATTCGTATCCCTGCTGCTTTAGTTCCGTATACTGGATTTGATACTATTAAATGAAAAAAATACTCGCATTTTTAATTCTGTTTATTGCCCTCGGTTCGCAAGGTGTATTTGCACAACCCGGACAATCGAATGCTGAATTAGCTAATCAATATTTTAGTACTGGAGAGTTTGATAAGGCGGTTGTGTACTTTGAAAAATTTTATGATCAAGATCCTTTTACTGCTTATTCTGGATATTCTAAATGTTTAATCGCATTGAAGGATTTTGAAAAAGCAGAAAAATTAATTCGAAAGCACCAGAAAAAGTTTCCGCAAGATCCTTCTATTCGCATCGACTTAGGATTGCTTTATGATGTAGAGGGTAAGAATAACGACGCAAAGAAAGTGTATGAAGAAGCAATCAATAATTTGAAGCCTGATATTAATCAAGTGAATTTGTTGGGAAATGCATTCACTAAAAATCAGATGTTCGATTATGCAGTAGCTACTTATTTGGAAGGAAGAAAATTATTAAAAGGCGCTTATCCATTTTCATTCGAGTTGGCAGAAGCTTATGGTCAGTTGGGAAAGTTTAATGAGATGGTGAACGAGTACATTACGATGATTGATTTTAATCCTGGCTATCTTCCCAATATTCAAACCATTTTGCAAAATAAAATAGCAAATGATTTGAGTGGAAATATGAGTGATTTGGTTCGACAAAGTTTGTTGAGAAGCATTCAAAAATATCCTAATGAATCGAAGTATAGCGAACTTTTGCTGTGGTTGTTTTTACAGGAAAAGGATTTTGAGTCGGCGTTTATTCAAGCGAAAGGATTGGATAAACGTTTAGCCGAGAATGGTGATCGTCTTTTAAATTTAGGTCGTACAGCAGTTAGTAATAAAGATTTTTTAACTGCCGAAAAATGTTTTCAGTATGTGGTTGAAAAGGGATCGTTGAATATTAATTACACAACCGCGCGCATGGAATTGATCAATGCAGTGAATGAGCGTGTAACTACTTCTGGAAATTATTCACAGGCCGATTTACTTCGTCTCAAACAAGATTATGTTACCACTTTATCTGAGTTGGGAAAGAATGTTGCTACAGCTCCTCTCATTCGCGGATATGCACATTTGGAAGCGTTTTATTTATTCAATACGGATACAGCCATTGAATTGTTAAATGAAACGATTGAGTTACCTAATTTAAAATCGCAGTTTAAAGCAGAATGTAAATTGGAATTAGCCGATATTTATGTTTTTGATGGACTGGTGTGGGATGCTGCATTACTTTATGGACAAGTTGACAAAGATTTCAAGAATGATATATTAGGTCGTGAAGCAAAGTTTCGTAACTCAAGATTGTCGTATTACTTAGGTGAATTCGATTGGGCAAAAGATCAACTAAATGTGTTGAAAGCAGCCACGAGTCAGTTGATATCTAATGATGCTTTGTCTCTAGCATTGCTAATCACCGACAATACCAATTTAGATACTTCCAATGCAGCGATGATCGTCTATTCCAGAGCCGATTTGTTGGATTTTCAGAATAAAGATAGTCTTGCTTTAATGGTGTTGGACAGTTTGATAAATGGATTTCCCAATCATTCATTAACTGATGAGGCATGGTTTAAGAAAGCGCAAATCTTAAAATCAAAAGGAAGATTTACAGAAGCGCTTGTCTATTTACAAGATATTATTGATAAGTATCCTGACGATATTTTAGCGGATGATGCCCTATTTCAATTGGCAGATTTAAATGAAAATAAATTAGACGATAAGGAAAAAGCGAAAGTGTTGTATGAAACATTACTTACTAAATATCCAGGAAGTCTTTTTGTTGTTGATGCCAGAAAGCGATTCAGAGTGTTGCGCGGAGATAAAATTAATTAATAGAGTTGATGGTTGCAAGGATCATCACAAATGAAGTTTATAAAAATGATTATCTATAATGTAACGGTCAGTATTGACGAAGATGTGTCGGTGGAGTGGTTGAAGTGGATGAAAGAGAAACATATTCCAGATGTATTGAAGGTAGGAATATTTTTTGAAGCCCGTATTTGTCGCGTGTTGGCGGAAGAAGTTGGTGGATTCACTTATGCGATCCAATATACTTGTCACGACATGGAGAGTTACGAGCGATACCGTGATGAGTTTGCACCCGCATTGCAAGAAGATGCCGCCAAACATTACGGTGGAAAATTTACAGCATTTCGCACTTTATTGGAAGTGGTATGACGTGGAAGCCGGGCGATGTAAGAGCCAAGAAATTTTTAGGACAGCATTTTTTAAATGATGAGGATACCGCGCAGGCGATTGTGGAAGCCTTAGAGTTGCCCGATGGTGTTACGGATGTGTTGGAGATTGGTCCAGGGATGGGAGTACTTACCAAGTATTTGTTGCCGAATAACTCTTACACTACATATGCCGTAGAACTCGATCGTGATTCTATTCCTTACTTGAATTTGCATTTTCCGGAATTGAAAGATCGTTTGATAGAAGGTGATTTTTTGCAGATGAATTTAGACGAGTTGTTCGTGAATCAATTTGCCATCATTGGTAATTTTCCTTATAATATTTCTACGCAAATATTATTTCGCATTTTAGAATTCAAGAATAAAGTGCCGCTGATGGTGGGAATGTTTCAAAAGGAAGTAGCCGAACGTATTGCTTCACCTCCCGGAAATCGTGATTATGGAATTTTAAGTGTGTTGTTGCAACCTTGGTTTGAGATTGAATATTTATTTACGGTCGATCAACATATGTTTACGCCACCACCTCGCGTGAAGTCGGCAATTTTAAGAATGAAACGCAACGATCGCATGACCATGCGTGTGGATCAATCTTGGTTTACTACTGTGGTTAAAGTTGGGTTTAATCAACGAAGAAAAACGTTACGTAATGCTTTGCGTCCTATTTTACCTGCTGATTTCTCGAATATTCCTTATCTCGATTTAAGAGCAGAAGCTTTGAGTTGGCAAATGTTTGAAGAGCTTGCTGTTTTACTAAAAACACACTAATTCGTTTTCTTACTCTGTTGCGTCAATATTGATTGTGTCATCGTCAACGTAAATAATTGGTCGCTGTTAATCATTTTATTGTGAGTTTTGAGCGGAGAAGTATAGAATGCTTTTTTAACTTTCCATTGCGAAAGAAGTTATGGCTCTCATTGAATTAACAAAACAAGGACTTTATTGTGCACAAGCCGATGTGTACATCGATCCATGGAAGTCGGTACCGAGGGCTTTGATTACGCATGCGCATTCCGATCATGCACGCGGTGGAAATGGATTATATGTTGCGCACGAACACTGTATACCTTTATTAGATCTTCGTTTAGGAAAAATTAATTCGCAAGGGGTAAAGTATGGTGAGTCCATTCATTACAATGGTGTTCAAATTTCTTTTCATCCTGCAGGACATGTTCCAGGTTCTTCACAAATTAGAATGGAATTTAAAGGAGAAGTTTGGGTGATTTCTGGTGACTATAAATTAGAAGATGATGGAGTATGTGCTCCGTTTGAATCGGTAAAATGTCATTCGTTTATTTCGGAATCAACTTTCGGACTTCCCATTTATAGGTGGAAAGATCAATACGAAGTTTATCGGGAAATTAATCGTTGGTGGAAGCAGAATGCTGCCGATGGAATTGTTTCTGTGATCATGGCTTATAGTTTAGGGAAGGCACAGCGAATCTTGAAACACCTGGATCAGGAAATTGGGAAGGTGATTGTGCATCCTGTTGTGGGTGCCATGAATGCTGCTGTGAGGAATTTCACTCCCGATCTTCCCGCAGATTTGATTTGGCATAAAGACCTAACGGTGTCGAATTACCGAAGTGCATTGTTGATAGTTCCTCCAAATTCTGTACAAGCGATGTTGGAGATGTTTCATCCTTGTTCTATTGCTTTTGCATCCGGATGGATGAATTTTAGAGGAGGTAAGTATCAAATGTCGGCGGAGCGTGGATTTACACTCAGTGATCACGCCGATTGGGAAGGATTGAATAAAGCTATTGATGCCAGTGGCGCAGAAAAAGTTTTTATTACGCATGGATTTACTAAGCCATATGTGAAATGGTTGAGAGAACAAGGAAAGGAGGCATTTGAATTGGAAACGTTGTTTAGCTCCCAGATGGAAAGTGAAGAATGAAGAATCTTGCCAACTTATTTATAGATCTTGAACAAGAAACTCGTAAACCACGACGAGTAGAAGCCATTGCAAATTATTTTGGATCTGTCAATGAAAAGGATGGTACTATGGTCTGTTCCATCATGATGGGTGTAAAGTTGAAGTCTGTAATGAAGAAGGAAGAATTGAGATTATTAGCATGCAACTTAGCGAATATTAATTCGTGGATGTTTGATGAATGTCTTTCTCATGGAAATAATTACTTAGACACCGTTTCTTTGATTATTCCTTCCCCTAAAAACAATGCTTCTATTAGTTTGAGTGATATTTTTTTGCTTTTAGAATCGATGAAAAAATTGAATGTAGAGGATCGGCAGAAAGTAATTCTTGAGACTTGGACGATTTTAAATGTAGAGGAAAGAATTGTTTTTAATCAGTTGCTTTGTAGCATATTTAAATTTAAAGTTTCGTTTGATGAATTGGTCGAAGCTTTCACATGGTGGATAGGAATTGAAAAAGGGGTTATTGGTGTTCGACTTTTAAAATGGATTCCGATGGAATCGACTTTAAGTGATTTGCGTAAACCCCTTCTTGTAAGTGAAAGATGGACTTTGCCAGAGTTATTTTATGAGTTTCAGGATTGGTCAGACGATTTGAAATCGAATCTTGATCCATCCAGTTTTAAAGCGAGATGGGCGATGGATGGTTTAGAAATTAAAGTTGTAAAAGTGAATGGCGAAGTCTTTGTGTGGGGCCAGCAACAAAAGTTATTATTCAATCGATTTCCAGAGATAGAAAGTATATTCCTCGCCCTTCCTGATGGTTGTATTGTTAGTGGAACTATTGTCGGCTGGAGTAAAGAAGGGGCGGATAAAGTCATACTTCAACAGCGCGAAAGTAAAAAGCAAGTAACCACAAAAGTGATGGCTGATTTTCCAGTTCGATTCTTTGTTTCGGAATTTAGTCAAAGGAAAGTGGATACATTCGACATTGAAAGATTAGAAAAATCAACCCAAGATTTATTTTTCGAACTTCTAGATGATCCCAATTCGCTGTGTGTTTGGAATGATGCGATTGATTTCACCACTTGGGATCAATTGGAAAATTATCAAACTAAACATCGCTTAAAAGGAAGTATTGGCGTCGAGATATTTTCTGAAGATACTAGGTTAGAGTCTTCCATCCAACCAAAAAAATATTTAAAGAAAAATGATTCGCATTCCTTGTTGCTAATTTTGCTGTACGTAAAATTAGGGATTTATAGTAGTGATCGAGCTGGTGAAGAATACACTTTTGGTGTCCAACATAATTCCACTTGGCTTCCCATTGCACGAGTTTCCGAATTGTTGGCTGAAGAAGATCGGCTCTTTATTCATGATTTTGTCAAGCAAAACACAATCGAGAAGTTTGGACCTGTACGGAATATTAAACCAACTTTGGTTTTTGAAGTATCCTTTACATCCATCTTCCGAAATGAAAGAAAAAAGGCGGGAGTGGAATTAATTAATGCCTCCGTTAAATGCAGACACAAACATTTATCCATTGATGATACACATCAATTAAAAGACGTTATGAATTTGTTTTCGGAGCCTAGGGTTTAAACCCTAGGCTCCTTGTGATTTTTAAAACGTCAATGTAACCTGTCCCATCAAATTAAATTCAGCCTGCGGATAATAAAAGTTCTCTCGGATTCTTGAATTGTCGTAGAGATAACCATACGTATATCCGTTGGAAACATACAAAGTGCTAAATATATTATTGAGCAAAATATTGAATTTAATCCCTGGTAATTTTGATGTGACAATGTCGTATGACAATCGAATATCACCAACGAAGTAAGCTGGAATTTCACTTTCCTTGCTATGGGTATTGTCTAAATATTGTTGTGAAACATATTTAGCGATAAAACTAATTTCACTATTTAGAATAGGATTGTAATGAAGTGCTCCCGAAGCGATCGTAGCCGGAGAAAACGCAATAGTATTATTTTTGTAGTTTATTTCTTCTTGGCCTAAATAGTTGAAGTTAACATCATACGCATCAACGAATTCAGTGAAGGTTGGAATTTTATTTTCACTTAAAGTAAAATTCCCTTGCAGAACTAATTTCTTGTGAATTTGAAAGGCCGCCTCTAATTCAATTCCAGTTCGATAACTTTCCTTGATATTACTTCTCGTATAACTACCTAAATCATTAACTTTTCCAGTAAGAATTAATTGGTCGGTGTAATCCATATAATAGAAATTAACGTTTGCTCTCATTGTTCTTCGTGTCCATTTTAATCCGGTTTCATAGTCAATCATTTTTTCAGCTTTCGGTCGAGAAAAGTTAGAAGATTCAATGTAATCACTGCGACTTGGTTCTTTTTGAGCTACGCTCGCTGAAGCATAAATAAAAATGTTTGTTGTTGGCTGATAGGTAATTCCAGCTTTTGGATTAACAAAATCATGCTTCACTTCTTGTTGGAAGAAACTTCCAAATTCATTGGGTCCCAAGTAGGAGTAATTTACATGACGAAATTGTAAATCTCCATAGACATTAATTTTTGAAGTCAATTGGATATCGGCTTTGATGTAAGAATTCAAATCATCTTTTGTGGCCGTATTTTCGTAGTATTTATCAGTCAATGCTGAGTTGCCGGCATGTCGAGCCCAAATTACTTCTCCAAAATGTTTTCCGTCGTATCGATTGGCAGCTCCACCCATAATCAATTGAAATTTCTCAGTAATATTTCCATTTACGCTCCAAGTAATTCCATAAAACCAATTGTCGAGCCATCTTCTTCTCACTAAATCCGAATGCGTGATGAGTGAATCAGCAGAGCCTACTGTAGAGATATTATAATCTGATAATTCTTGATTTGATTTATACTCTTCATAGTATCCATTGCCTTTCGTAGCATGTAAACCAATATTTGCTAGCCAAGATTTACCAATATTTCTACTTGCTAAAAGTTGATAATGATCTTGCTGGTAATTGTCATTTTGATTTTTGTATGTGTAATAATTATAAGATCGACCACTCGATAATAAGTTATTCGCTTCTTCTTCATTTAATCCATTTCGGTCGATGTAATCCATCATGCCATTTACATCATCATTCAATCTGCTTTCCGGAATTCCATTCCAGCTTTGATACGTGATTTCCTTTCCTGAAAATACATTAAGCCGAATTAAATTTTTATTGTCACGGTAGGCAGTGCTAAAATAAAACGATTTTAAATCGGATTTACCTCGATCCATATATCCATCGCTAGTTAGTTTTGAAAGTCGACCTTCCATTGAAAAATGATTTTTTAATTGACCCGTGCCAAATGAAATATTATTTTTTAATGTGTTAAAAGTTCCGAAAGCATTTGATGATTTTAAGTAAGCGGAGTCACTAAGTTGTTGAGATAATATATTGATGGTTCCTCCAAAGGCACCACTTCCATTGGTACTAACTCCTGCGCCTCGTGTTACTTCTATATTTTGAGTAGAGCTAGCGAAGTCGGGAAGATTTACCCAATATACTCCTTGAGATTCTGCATCGTTTAATGGAATTCCGTTGATGGTTACATTTATGCGAGTAGCATCGCTTCCTCGAATTCGGATTCCGGTATACCCAATTCCATTTCCAGCATCAGATGTCACTACAGTACTTGGTAGAAATTGAAGTAGGAAAGGTAGATCTTGTCCCGTGTTTAATTTTTCAATCTCTTCTTTACTCAGTGTTTGATTGGCCATTGCAGAATTAGAGCCGGTTCGAGTCGATTTCACTACGACTTCATCGGTTAAAAATGGTTTCGAATTTAATTGGATATCAAGGGTAGTTGTACCTTCTATTTTTACTAGGATGGTGGTATCGTTATAGCCTAAAAGTCGACATTTAACTTTGATAAGTCCATCTTTAAGTTTGTAAAATGCAAAATTTCCAGATAAATCAGTACTCAAGCTATATTGAGATTGTTCAATATGTAAAATAACTCCTGGAAGTGGAATTTGGTTTTCGTCGGTGACCAAGCCTGATAATTTTGATTGCCCTTGACAAATATGGGAGAGAGCTAAAATCAGAAATAATGGAAATAAAGTTTTGAATGACATGGCGATTTCGTCTTAAAAGGGTACGCAGAAAAGCGAAATCGCTACACTTCCTCCGTCGGTACTAACCGAATCAGGTCGTATGGGTGTGATCTCAGCCCTAGTGGGCACCCCAGTGTTTGGGTCAAAGATATTAAAAACCGCTTTAACCGTGTAAATTATTCCGTGAATAGTTGCAATTTAAATCTTCCCTTTGTATACCTTTAACATTCCTAAACAACTACCAAAATGACTAACTTTTATTATTTATTATTGAAACATTTGAAGCTAAATGTATTCTTAATTATACTATTATTTAGCTCTATAGATGGCATTTCTCAAGTTAATGTAAACGTGCCAGGGGGAGGAACGGGTCCTGGTCCTGGAGTAGCGTTTAATTATAGACCATTAGGTACTTTTTGGGGATATGACAGAGGGCAGATGCAGTTTTCATCTGCTGAATTGGCCGCAGCGGCAGTTCCCAATGGAATTATTATTTCAAGGGTTGCTTTTTTTCTAACGAGTTTCAATAATCCTACTCCTAATACACCCGTTCGAGTTCTCATGAGAGAAGTTGCCGGAGCTCCAGGCTTAACGCCATCGACCTATGCATCGGTTTCTGGTGCAGCTACATTATGTTTCAATGGTACAGTAAGTTCTTCTACTTTTTTACCAAATACTTGGGTCACCATATTTCTGACAAGTCCATTTTATTTTAATGGTGGGGGAACTCACCTTGAGGTAATTGTCGAATCTAATTTTGGTGGTGCTGGGGGCGAAGCATTCGATGGTAAAATTTTTTCAAGGAGTACTATTGGTTTTAATGGCTTTCAATACTGGGGAGCAGATAATACACCACCAGCTGGAAA
Source organism: Bacteroidota bacterium (assembly GCA_031411335.1). Taxonomy (GTDB): domain Bacteria; phylum Bacteroidota; class Bacteroidia; order AKYH767-A; family OLB10; genus JAJTFW01. The sequence goes on along the minus strand of JANOAX010000003.1, from coordinate 11,188 downwards.
TGGATTTGTGGCTAATACGCGCCCAGATGTACAACTTTACTATAATTTAGCTACGCCTTGTGCAGGTGTTCCAGTAGGAATAACAGCTGTTCCTTTCCCAGCTTCGGTTTGTTCAAGTATTCCCTACTCGGTAAGTTTGTCAGGATTATATCCTCCATTTAACAGTGGTTATACTTTTCAATGGATGTCATCAACAGTAGGGGCTGGTGGACCTTTTGCAGCAATTCCTGGAGCAACTCAAGCGATTTATTCTAGTTCGGGGCAAATAGCAACAACTTGGTATCAATGCCAAATTCGATGTAGTGGAGGACCCATTACTAATTCAAGTGTAGCTGTTGTGAATTTAAATTCACCAACTACATGTTATTGTGGATCCAATGCAACTTCCAGTGTAGATACTGATATTGGTCAAGTAGTTTTTGGCCCATTGACCAACCCCGCTGCTCCAGGAGCTACCACCAACAATCCGACATCATTTAATACTTACACAAACTTTACCGCTACTGTCCCCGTACAAAATTACACGCAGGGAATAACTTATCCGCTTACATTAAGACAAATCACATCTGGCAATTTCTTTTTTGCTGCCTATTTCAATGTTTTTATTGATTATAATCAAGACGGATCTTTTGATCCTACCACAGAACGAGTTTATAGTGGAGGTCCTACGGGCCCTACAAGTGCATCTCCCATTACCACTTCAGTGAGTGGAAGTATAACTATTCCATTTTCTTCTTTTACTGGAATAACACGAATGCGCGTTTTATTAAGGGAAGGGGGAAATAATACAAATCCTCCTTGCGGAACTTATATTTGGGGTGAAACCGAAGATTATAATATCAACATTGTTCCAGGAGTTCCATGTGGATTAACCAATGCAGGTTCTGCCACCACATCGCTTACCAATGTTTGTCCGACGCAAGTTTTTAAATTAGATATTATAGGTACAGTAACATTAGGTTCTGGAATGACATGGCAATGGCAGAGTGGTCCAACCGCGGGTGGTCCATGGACAAATATAGCCGGTGCTACATCATATCCATTTGCAACCACGGAAGCAGCAACGACATGGTATCGTTGTAGAATAACTTGTGGAGCTACTATTTTATTTACTAATCCGGTGTTAGTTACCATGAATACATCAACGCAGTGTTATTGTATTCCTCTACATATTCCGAATTGTAATAATATGTGGACATCCAATATCACGTTTAATACGCTGAATAATTCAACGGGTTGTTCAAGTAATAATGGTTTAGCCTATAATGTCTATCCTGCTTCAGGTACTACAACAACCACTGTTACTCAAAATCAAACTTACAATATAAATGTAACCACGAGTGGAATCATCAATAGTATTATTTCTGTATGGATCGACTATAATTTTGACGGAGTTTATGATCCAACTGAATGGCAACAAATTGCAGTAAGTAATCCTCCTGGAAGTACCGCTACTGTTCCGGTTACTATTCCAGGTACTTCTGGAACTGGACTAACGGGTATGCGTGTACGTTCTCGTTTTAGTGGAAATCCCAATGGAGCAACGAGCGCATGTATTACTTTTGGTTCTGGTGAAACAGAAGATTATTTAATTACCATTAATCCATTCACTCCGCCTGCTTGTTCTGGAACACCAGGCCCGTTTACTTCATTTGCTTCAGCGACTACGGCCTGTTCAGGTACCTTGATTAATTTATCATTAAACCCAAATGCAGCTACTGTTTTCGGGGGATTAACTTTCCAATGGCAAAGTGGACCTTCCGCGATTGGTCCTTGGACTAATATTACAGGGGCCACTAATAAAATATATAGCTTCAATGCTATACAAACTGAATGGTATCGATGTGTTGTTATTTGTACAAATTCAGGAGTAACGGCTAATTCATCTGCAGTATCTATCACCATCCAGCCTACTACTTGGCTTGGATTTACCAATGATTGGAATGATCCCACAAATTGGTGTGGTCGTGTACCTACTTTAGTTGACGATGCATTAATTTCTTTGGTAGCTTCTGGTAGACCTGCAGCTTCATATTTCTTTCCCGTTGTAGCAGTAGGCGATACCATGTTATCAAAAAACTTAACAGTTGCCGCTACTGATTCTGTGACGATATTAACGGATACAACAGTGACGATGAATATTGCACAAAGTATTCATAATAATGGACGAATTGCGATTAATTCATCGAGTGCTGATATTTATACTTTTGGAAGTTCTATTACTACTTCTGGATTGCTTCAGGCATTTAGAGGAGGATCAACACCAGATAATATAGTGCAAGTAATATATACAGTGTCGGAGTTACAAGCTGCAGGAATGCTTCCCAATGATTTAATTGACTCTCTTTATTTGTCATTTTATTTTAGAGGAAGTACAGCAGCGTATCAAAACTTTGCTATTTCGTATGCTCAGCTTCCTGCTGCTCAAGATCAGTTCGTATCAAATGACCCTATACTAGGTGTTACGCCGGTTTATTCAAATGCAGCTTTAATTATTGGTACACCTACTAATGGTGTTTATACAGCTTATAATGCAACCTCTGGATTGTTGAAACTTCCGGCTACTAATTTCCGATGGGATGGTGTTAGCAATATTTTATTGCAAATCTGTTATGACATGACAGCAGGTACGCCTGGAGGAAATGATTTTATGTATTTGTCCACTACCGCACCTCGTAAATCCATGTTGTGGATTGGTTCTACTAATATAGCAACTAACGGTTGTAGTTTAACTTCATTGTCGCCAAATCTAATTTCAAATTTTGGTCAAGTTCCATCTACATTAAGACCGAATATTGGATTTAGATTCCGCCGACCTCAAATAGTGATGAATGGAACGATTGGTTCTGATTTAAATAATAATGTCGGTTCTAAATTCTGGTCGAGCTTTGCTAATTTAACCATAACAGGTAATCTAAATAATAACTCAACGCTGTACTCAGATACTACAGTAGTTACTTTAAATGGTTTGTTTAATAATAACGGTATCACTGATTTTAGTTATGCTCCGTTATTTTCGAATAGAAAAACCATTCTAAATTTTGCGGGAACAGATTGGAATAATAATAATTCGTTCTTGTCAGGAAATTCATTGGTTAAATTCAATGGAACATTGGCCCAAAATATTGGCGGTACTGTTAACACCATTTTTCATGAACTTCAAATTAGCAAAGGGGCCGCCTCTCAATTCGTGACTCTTTTACGTAATGTGGCTGTTGATGATACCTTGACACTTACTCAAGGTCAGTTGCGATTAAATTTAAATTCCATCGATATTAATAATGGTAATGCTTCAAATACGAGTACTGCAAATCCGATAGGACCCATTTCAAGAACTGCCGGTTTTATCATAAGCGAAAACGCAGTTGCTCTAGTAAATTGGAAAAACATTGGAACGAAGAATGGTCCACGTGTTGTTCCATTTGGTAATGGTGCCATTGCGGCTCCCATGTATATTCCATTTTCATTTCAACACAGTTCCGGCGACTTAGGTAATCTTAGCATTGCTACCTATAACGCTCCCGCTAATTTGCCTTGGCCTCCGGGTGTAACACATATTAACAATGCAGTAACTTCAGCTAATAATGCACCAGCCACGGTAGATCGCTTCTGGATGTTATCTAAAACAGGACCTAATCCTGTAGCTGATTTGATTTTTCGATTTACACCTACTGAACGTGCTTTAGGAATGGGCGTCTTTCAACAAGGACGAGCCCAACCTTGGAGAAGTCAAGCACAAGGAGGAGGAGTTAATAATGCTTGGATACGATTGCAAATTCCTTTTACTACATTGAATTATACTCAAACCTATGGCCAAGTCGCTGCAGTTTATGATTCCGTTCGTGTGGGAGGATTTGATTGGCCTGTTCTTCCTGCCCAAGGTGCTCCGTATTTTGCAAACGCAGGACCTTTGGGGAATAGTAATCCTTGGGCAGTTTCAATCAATAGCCAGCCTCTTCCTGTTGAATTGATAGCCTTTGATGCAAAGCGAATTGAAGATAAAGTGAAGCTGACATGGTCCACGCTCTCCGAAGAATCATCTGACTACTATTTTGTAGAACGAACCTTGGATTTCAATGAGCATATACAAGTTGCAAAAGTAGCGGCTGCTGGAAATAGCAATCAACTTTTGAGCTATGAAGGATGGGATCATTCTCCTAAGGACGGTATTAATTATTATCGTCTTTCTCAAGTGGATTTTGATGGTACGGTGAATGTGATTTCAGATTATATCCCCGTCCGTTTTGGAAAGGATTTGAAATTTGAAATTCTGTATTTATTGAATGAGCCTTCATCCTCTCTGGTATTCGATTATAATTCGAATGAACCCCTTCAGCTTTCAATATTTGATTTAGCAGGACGACTAATTCAAACAACATCTTCAATTCCTGCTCAAATTGGTATGAATGTATTGCCTGTTGATTTTAATTTCCTTGCGGCTGGTTTATACACAATTCAATTACGAAATGCCGATAGCGCCAGAAGTTATCGTTTTGTAAAACAGTAGGTTGATTTAAGAATTAATGCCCCTGTATGAACTAATCATATAGGGGCATTTCTATTAATATAACTAATATTGCCATGCTTATTCTGAGTACATTTGTTATTCCAAACAAAACAATCAAAACAACCAACTTAATTATTATGAAAAAATTATTATCACTACTCCTACTCCTTAGTATTGGTCAGAATGGATTTAGTGCAAATCAAAGCCTTTGGAAAGAGGCTTCTCTCTCTGAATTATCTATTTTAAATGATGCTACGATTAGAACAAAAAATTCTTTGCATTATAAATTAGAGATCTCAACATTTACAAATTTATTGTATTCTTCTCCTGATGAATCATCTACTTTGCTTGGAACTATTATTGAGGTTCCTTTTCCAGATGGAACTCTTAAAAGTTATCGCATCAAAGCAACGCCAATCATTCCACAAGCTTTGCAAAATAAGTATCCTGGAATAAAAACATGGGCGGGACAAGGTGTTGAAGATCCTTCTTCCGTAATTTATTTAGATGTTACGATGTGGGGATTTCATGGGATGATTTTTTCTGAGCAAGGCACTGTATATATCGATCCTTATAATACTTCTACTAATGAATTTTATAAAGTTTATTGGAAATCAGACGCACTTAGCTCCAGTCAAATCGCAGCTTGTGGATTTGATCCCAGTTCAAAGGATAATGAATTTAATGCTGCTGAAATACGTGCAAATGTGCAACAAAACGGATCTGGAAATAATGTGGCTCGCAGCGCTGGAAACACATTACGCACCTATCGTACTGCTATTGCATGTACTGGTGAATATTCTACGTTTCATGGTGGTACAACACCTGGTGTATTGTCCGCCATTGTAACAAGTTTAAATCGAGTTACTGGAGTTTATGAACAAGAAGTTGCAGTGCGATTAGTATTGGTTCCGAATAATGATACCTTGATTTTTTTAAGTTCTTCCTCTGATCCTTATACAAATAATAGTGGAGGTACCATGTTAGGTCAAAACCAAGCAACAGTTGCGGCTCGTATTGGAAATAGCAATTATGATATCGGACACGTATTCAGTACTGGTGGTGGAGGAATTGCTGGTTTAGGTGTCATCTGTAGTTCATTATCTAAAGCACGGGGAGTAACAGGATCTCCTTCGCCAATCAACGATCCTTTCAATATTGATTATGTAGCTCATGAAATGGGACATCAGTTTGGAGGAAATCATACTTTTAATAGTAACACAAGTTCATGTTCTGGAAACGGAAATTTTTCGACTGCATTTGAACCCGGTAGTGGTACTACAATAATGGCTTATGCTGGAATTTGTGGATCACATAACACCCAAAATTTTAGTGATGCATTTTTTCATACGGCAAGTTTTGATGAGATCCTTGACTATACTACTTTGTCAGTAGGATCAACATGTCCAGTCTCAACTGCAACAGGAAACAATGCTCCCGTAATTACTTCTATAGGAAGCGACCATGCTATACCCTATCAAACTCCATTTTTATTAGAAGGCGCTGCGAATGATCCTGATGGTGATCCTATCAAATACAGCTGGGAGCAATATGATTTAGGTCCTGCTGGCGCCCCAAGTGCGCCAGTTGGAAATGCACCCCTTTTTCGTTCCATTATCCCAACCACTTCTCCTATTCGTTATTTCCCTAAACTTTCTGCTCTCGTAACTGGAGCAACTTCTATAGGTGAACGTTTGCCAACGTATGCGCGCGATTTGCAGTTTCGTTTAACGGTAAGAGATAATAAACTTGGTGGTGGAGGCGTAACGTATGAAGAAGTTTTAGTAACATTGAATGTAATTAATACCGGTGCTCCCTTTGCCGTAACTGCTCCCAATACGAATGTAACTTGGGTGGGCGGTACTCAAGAAAATGTGACGTGGAATGTTGTCGGAACTGATTTGGCTCCCATCAGTGCAACTAATGTGGATATTTTCTTATCTACAGACGGAGGATTTACTTATCCTACAACATTGGCTACGGGTGTGCCAAATACAGGTGTTGCAACAGTAACCGTACCGAGTATTAATAATACAACAGCTCGTGTCATGGTAAGAGGTGCAGGAAACGTTTTCTTCGATATTTCAAATACAAACTTTACCATCACGAATACACAGTCGTTAACTGAAAATACATTGAGTGATGTTGTTCGCTTTTATCCGAATCCTTCTGCTGGATTGTTTAATTTAAGCATAGCTGGCGAGTATAGAGGTGATGTACTTGTTACCATCGCGGATATGACTGGCAAAATGGTGGATGTGAAATCCATGAATAAAAATGGAGACGGAATGGTTACCTTATTGGATCTAAGTTCACTTCCAAAAGGTGTTTATACAGGTACTATTTCTACTTCAGAAGGAGTTAAAACAGAGAAGTTGGTAATTGCTTATTGATATTTAAATGCTATAAACCGAGTGTTGTTTTACGACAACACTCGGTTTTTTTGTGGATTTATTTTGAAAAAATTTCGATTTATCAAGAAATGATAGTTTGCTTATCGTAAATTTGTATCATTCATGAAGAAGTTGCGCAAAATATTTTACGGAGTCATTGTATTAATACTTGTTGGAATCGTTGCCATTTTAGTTTATTTGGCATCACAAAAGCCACATTATAGCGGAAGTATCAAAATGCAAGGTCTCGCCAACAAAGTGGAGGTGATTTATGACTTTTATGGCGTCCCTCATATTTATGCTGAAAGCGAGGAAGATGCTTATTTTGCTCTTGGATTTGTACATGCGCAGGATCGTCTTTTTCAAATGGAAATGACCAAGCGCGTTGCCTCCGGACAACTTTCAGAAATATTAGGAGCAGATTTTATTAAAGTGGATGCGTTTTTTAAAACATTGGGTTTTGATGAGCATGCCGATGATGCAGTTAAAAAGTTTATGACAGGTGATTCGCTTCCGTACCAAAAAGCTGCAAAAGCCTATTTGAAAGGAGTAAATCAATTCATTGTTACAGGAAGTACTCCCGTAGAATTTGTGATGCTCGGAATTGATAAGAAAGAATTTACAATTAAAGACATGTATCTTTCTACAGAGTACATGGCGTTTAATTTCGCAATGGCTTTTCGAACAGATCCAATTATGACTTTTATTGAAAGAAAGTTAGGTGCATCTTATTTTAGAGATATGGTCACTTCACATAAGGATAGTTCATTGGCCATCCCCACTATTTCTTTTAATTCCGATTCTTCTAGAATGCCTATCGATTCTATTCGAAATAATAAAGTAAGTGCATTCAATACAGTGAACAGTATTCTCGATAAAGTTCCCATCTCCCCATTTACGGGAAGTAATGCTTGGATAGTGGCACCTAAAAAATCACAGTCGGGAAAAGTATTGTTTGGAAATGATACGCATATCGGATTTTCTCAACCTTCCGTTTGGTATGAAGCACATTTGGAATATCCTGGATTTAGTTTTTATGGAAATTTTTTAGCTGGATTTCCTTTTGCTGCTATCGGACATACACGCGAAATGGTTTGGGGATTAACGATGCTGGAGAATGATGATCTCGATTTTTATTCAGAGCGATTGAAGCCCGGTGACTCATCGTTGTATTGGTCGGATGGAAGATGGAAAGCCCTCAGTAAAGTGAATAAAATTATTAAGGTAAAGGATGAGGATGATGTTACACTAACGGTGAGGAGTAGCCGTCACGGACCTTTAATGGATGATGTGATGCCTGAGTGGAAGCAAGTAACAACCAATGCCGTTTCTCTTTGGTGGACACATTTGAAGTTTTCGAATAATTTGATGCAGGTGACGTATGAAATGAATCATGCTAAAAATCTAAATGAATTTCAACATGGTGTTTCGCAATTAATCTCTCCCGGATTGAATGTGATGTATGGTGATCGTGAAGGGAATATTGCTTGGTGGGCTGCGGGTCGATTAATGAAACGCGCTGCTTCTGTAAATCCTGTTTTGTTGTTAGATGGATCGAAGTATAGTTTAGATCCTTCTGGATATTTAGATTTCTCCATGAATCCGCAATCTGTAAATCCTCCATCTGGATTTGTGTACAGTGCCAATAATCAACCCGACACCATGCCCGGTCAGGGATTTTATCCAGGTTATTATACTCCTGACGATAGAGCCATTCGCATTAATAAATTATTTGAAGAGAAAAATATTTTTTCGTTGGAAGATTTGCAACGGATCAGCATCGATGTTCGTTCGCCAACCACTCCAAAGGTGGCTACCATTATTATGAATTCTATTCGTACCGAAGTGAAACAGAAAAGTGCGGCACATACCAATTCCTCCAAAGTTTTGTTGATGTGGGATGGTGAGCATCAGTTACGCAATCAAGCGCCCACCATTTATTATAAGTTGCTGTACTATGTTTTGCAAATGGCAATGGAAGATGAGTTAGGTGCAGAAAATTTTAAATTATTAATATCAACGCATGCATTAAAGAATAGCATTTTGTCTTTTGTTGAAAATGATTCATCCGTTTGGTGGAATGATGTGAATACACGCGATGTCAAAGAATCGCGTAATATTATTTTTGAAAAAGCATTTGATAAAACCGTTACCGATCTCGTTAAACAGTTAGGAAGTAATACCGACACCTGGGAGTGGGGGCGAGTGCACATGTTAGAGCATAAGCATCCGATTGGCATGAAGAAGCCATTTAATTTAATGTTTAATGTAGGGCCATTCCCCGTTCCAGGCGGACAAGAAGTCATCAATCAAATGGGATTTGATTTGAATCCCGATGGTGTTTACCGAGTGAAGTACGGACCTGCCATGCGTATTGTTTTAGACATGGCCGATGTGGAAGGTTCCAAAAGTGTGTTGCCAACAGGACAATCGGGCAATGTAATGAGCCGATATTACAACGATCAAAGCAGTCTGTACAATTCAAATAAATTGCGCAAGCAAAAAATGAATCGTGCCGAAATCGAATCCAACCGAAGTGGAAGGTTGATTTTGGAACCAAGTAAATAAAATAGTTTAATTAGTTGTAAATTCTAATCTTTTTTTCTCTGTGAACTCTGTGAGAATCTCTGTGAACTCTGTGGTTAAAGACCATTATAAATGGAACACGGATTTATTATATTTTGATGATTTAATATGAAGATTTATTTTGATTCGATAATGGAAAAGCTGAAAATTATCACTTCATTTATTTTTGTGTTCGTCAATTGTTGGACTCATAATGTACATTCACAAGGAATGAATTATAATTGGTTAATAGGAAACCAGGTACTTTTTGATACAAATACGACAGCACCTAGGGCAAGAATATTATTCGATGCAACCAATGCAACAGTTATAGGTGAAACTAGGAAAATGGCATTTATGAAGGGCAAGGAAATATTAGTGATGAAAATGGGAATCTAATTGCTGCCTCCAATGGTTGTTGGATAATGGACGCCAGCGGTGATACTATGCTCAATGGTAACGGAATAAATTCGGGACCCTTCACTAGTTCATATTGTGGTAATACAAGTGGTGTGCCTATCTCACATTCAACCATTTTTCTACCTATGCCCAATGACACCAATAAATTTATACTTTTGCATCAAGCTCCTGATCCAAATACTCCATATTATTCACCTGGAAAAGTAAGTTATACAGTACTTGATATGACTTTAAATAATAATCTAGGGGCGGTATTAAATGGTCAGAAAAATTTAATTGCGCTCCAGGACACTTTTATTGGTGGAATAGCCGCATGTCGGCATGCAAATGGTCGTGATTGGTGGATAATTGCACCTAAAGATTCGTCGAGTGGAGTTTTTAAAATCTTATTGTCGAGTAATGGTACAATAACATCTTCTTATCAGCAGCTAAATTTTCCTGTTCCTTATGGAGGTAATGCAGGCCAACCTTGTTTTTCTCCGGATGGGACTAAGTTTGCATATACTTGTGGTCGAATAATTCCGCAATTTCAGGATGTACGTGTGTTTTCTTTTAATAGATGTACCGGTGTTTTTGATTCCATTGGTTATGTTGCGAAGTCGGGTCAGTCAGGTTTCGGGTTATCCTTTTCTCCCGATTCGAGGTATTTATATTATAGTTCCTTTGGTCAGATATTCCAATTGGATACCGATGCACCTGATATTGCCGCCAGCGATACATTAGTGGCGACGTATGATGGATATTGTCATCCTTATTCATTTAGTTGTACTAATTTTTGGTTGATGTATAAAGCAGCTAATGGGAAAATTTATATTACTTCGTCAAACTATGTTATCGACTTGCATGTTATTAACTCACCCGATAGTGCAGGTTTAGCCTGCGACCTTCAGCAACACGCATTAAGACTTCCTTGTTATGCAGCTTATGGTAACGTAAACCATCCCAACTACTACTTAGGTTGCGACACAACCTTAGGGTGCCCTTGCCTTGTTACAACTAGTTTAAACGAAAATGGAAAACATGATTTCAGTATTAAATTATCGCCCAATCCAGGTAGCTCGGGTTTTGAAATTTTATACTTGCTTCCTCAAAATAAAAATGGAATCTTGAGTGTTTATGATTTGCAAGGTCGTTTGATGCATAAACAATTACTTCCTCAATGGTCAACCATGCAACATATTCCAACTTCAAATTGGGCGGGTGGAGTGTATCAAGTGCGAATTGAAAGTGAAGGATATTTTAATACTAGTAAGTGGGTAAAGTATTAATTTGAAAATTTGAAGATGAGTCGATTTGAAAATGG
>JANOAX010000002.1:0-4437 GCA_031411335.1 Bacteroidota bacterium | reverse complement strand
CATCCATAAAATAAATTGGATTTCCTTGACGTACAAAAGGGGCATATAAATCACTCATTACTTTTTTTGCTACTTCACTACGTGTTCCGATTACAACGCGATCAGGTTTCATGAAATCATCCACTGCATATCCTTCACGTAAGAATTCAGGATTTGAAATCACATCAAAGTGGACCGTGCATGTTTTTGCAATGGCTTCACGAACTTTTTCAGCAGTCCCAACAGGAACCGTACTCTTATTAATTACAATTTTATAATCTCTTATTAATCGACCTAATTGAGCAGATACACCCAGTACATAAGAAAGATCAGCGGATCCATCTTCTCCTGGAGGCGTTGGAAGTGCTAAGAAAATAATGGTAGCATCTTTTACCGCTTCTTCCAAATTGGTAGTAAATTGTAAACGACCTTGTTTTATGTTTCTTTCAAAAAGAACATCTAAATGTGGTTCGTAAATTGGAATGATGCTGTTGCGCATTTTTTCCACTTTGTTAGCATCAATATCAACGCAGGTAACATGGTTTCCCATTTCCGCGAAACAAGTTCCGGTAACTAATCCTACATATCCGGTACCAACTACTGCAATATTCATATTTTTTAGTTTTTAATTGTTATACCTAGTTTATACTTTAAATTTTAATAAATGTTACAACTAGCGATTTACAAATTCTAATACGCTGGATGTAATATGAGCTAGGTCTTCGTTTGTTAATTCAGTATGCATAGGTAAAGAAATGACATGTGCACATAGATCTTCTGTAACTGGAAAATCACCATGCTTATATCTTGGATCTGTATAGGCTTTTTGCATATGCAATGGAATCGGATAATAAATCATTGAGGGAACACCCTTGCTCTCTAAATGCTCTCTCAATGCAGTTCTTGAAACGCCTCTAAGAACAAGTGTGTATTGATGAAATACATGTGTTGAATGTTCTTGTCGAGTAGGTATTTTTAACTTTGGATTTTTTCCAAATGCATGATCATAAAATGCTGCAGCGCGTTGGCGAGCATCACAATATTCGTCTAAATGACGAAGTTTGATTCTTAAAACAGCGGCCTGAATAGTATCTAGCCGACTGTTTACTCCAATATCATCATGATGATATTGGACAGATTGTCCATGGTTCGCAATAATTCGAATTCGTTGAGCAAGTTCATCATTTTGAGTAAAAATAGCACCTCCATCTCCCATGCAACCCAGATTTTTTGATGGGAAGAAAGACGTGGTTCCAATGGTTCCAATGGTTCCTGCTTTCATGGTGGTTCCATTCGATAAAGTGTATTCAGCACCTATGGCTTGCGCTGTATCTTCAATCACATATAAATTACGAGCATTGGCAATCTCCATCACACGTTGCATATTACTGCATTGCCCAAATAAATGTACGGGAACAATAGCCACTGTTCTTGGAGTAATGGCTCTCTCAATAGCATCACAATCGATCGCGAAGGTATCGGGATCAACATCTACCAAAACTGGCTTGAGTTGAAGCAAAGCAATTACTTCAGCAGTGGCTACATAAGTAAAACTAGCAGTAATAATTTCATCGCCCGGCTTAAAATTTAATGCCATCATAGCAATTTGTAAAGCATCCGTTCCATTTGCACAGGGGATCACGTGTTTTACATCCAAGTATTCTTCTAATTCTTTAGCGAAATGTTTAACATCTGGTCCATTGATATATGCCGATGAAACCACTACATCGTGAATGGCCGTGTCAATTTCAGTTTTTATTTTTTTATATTGACTTGCTAAGTCAACCATGGACATTTTTTTCATTGTTTCCATTGCTTTTCGTTTTTAATGCTTACCCAAATAGATGTATGAGTTTCGGTCTGCGAAGATACTATTATTTGAAGTGAAATTAGGTATAGGCAATACTCTGTAAATTGTATAAATTTGCTCGGTATGTTGAAGAACCCCAAAAATGCGATTCTATTGTCTGTTTTTCTGTTGATTTCAGGAATAAATACCTTGTTTGCTCAAGTGAGCGTAAAAGACTCCTCTATTTCTATGGTGATGATTCGACCATCTTATGGATTGCAAATTCCAAGTGGGGATATGGCTAAACGGTTCGGAATCAACCAATCAGTAGGTATGGGTGTAACTTATAAAACGGCTAAAGGATGGATGTTTACGGCAGAAGGAGCCTTTATATTCGGAACCAAAATTAATGAACCGAATTTATTTACTGGACTAACTACCTCAGAAGGAACCATTATAGGTTCTGATGGATATTATGCCGATGTTCGCGTTTTCGAAAGAGGATATTATGCTACTTTGGGTGTGGGAAGGTTATTTCATGTAGCTAAACCTAATCCAAACTGTGGGTTAATTGTAGAAATGAGCCTAGGTTTTATGCAACATAAAATTTTGATTCAAGATAAAAAAAATGCAGTGCCTTCTCTTCAAAAAGAGTATCTTAAAGGATACGACCGATTATCGAATGGGTTAGCTGCAAGGGAGTTTGTTGGTTATTTATATGTTGGAAATCAGCGACTTGTTAACTTTTTTGGTGGGGTAGAAGCCGTTCAGGGTTGGACAGCTAGCAGACGCGATTTTGATTTTGGATCGATGAAAGCAAATAAGAAAGCTAGAATTGATTTGTTATTTGGTATTCGAGTAGGCTGGATCATTCCTTTGTTTAAAGAAGCACCTGATAAATTTTATGTTTATTAATCGAAATTTCTATTTGAATTTATGTGCGATATTCACCAAATAAATTCGAAAGGATTCTAAACCTCTATGATCCTGTTTCCAAAAATATTGATACTCATTAATAGCGATTAAATAGTCGAGAAATGAAAGTGCTTTACTTCTTATTTATTCAGTTGTACGGATTATTAATTCGGATTGCCTCATTATTTAGTAGTAAAGCAAGGAAGTGGGTAAAAGGAAGGATAGGATGGAAGCAGGAATTAAAAGACGCACTTAAAAACACGAGTAGTCCAAGAATTTGGTTTCATTGCGCCTCCTTGGGTGAGTTTGAACAAGGCAGACCGGTACTGGAACAATTGAGAAAAGATTTTCCAAATCATTTCATTCTTCTTTCGTTTTTTTCACCTTCAGGATATGAAGCTAAAAAGAATGAAAGTATGGCGGACTATGTTTGCTATATGCCATTGGATGGACCGAGAACAAGTAAAGCTTTTATAAGTATTTTAAATCCTTCTCTGGTGTTTTTTGTTAAGTATGAATTTTGGTTTTTTTATGGAAAGGAGTTGTTTAGACGAAAAACTTCATTCTATTGTCTCTCTGCCATCTTCCGTCCTAGCCAAATTTATTTTAAGCCATGGGGTAAATTTTTTAAGAAAATACTTACTCGATATACACATCTCTTTGTTCAAGATCAAGCGTCGTTAGAGTTGTTGTATCGGAATAGTATTCCATCGGTAACCGTGTCGGGTGACACGCGCTTTGATCGTGTTTTGGAAATAAGTAGTCGGGATGTATCCTTTCCATTGATTGAAAATTTTTGTAAGAATGATGTCTGTATGATTGCGGGAAGCACTTGGGCTGAAGATGAAAAAGTGTTGGCTTCATTTATGCAAGATTATCCAGCATTAAAATTAGTCATTGCTCCACATGAAATAAATGAATCCAGAATTCGAAGTATAGAGAATCGATTTAGAGGAAAGACGACCCGTTACTCTACTGTAGAAAACGAAGTAAGTGCAAATAGTAATGTGCTCATCATTGATAGTATCGGAAAGCTTTCCCTAATTTATCGATATGGAAAGTACACTTATGTTGGAGGTGGATTTGGAAAAGGAGTGCATAATATTTTAGAAGCGGCAGTCTATGGAAAGCCTGTATTTTTTGGACCCAATCATTTGAAATTTAAAGAAGCCAGGGATTTAAAGGCAATGGGCGGTGGGATTGGAATTAAGAACGGAAAAAGTTTGTCGGCTGCTTTTGAATTAATGGAAAAAAATGAATCTAATTATCAAGTGCTCAGTGCGAAGAATAGAAAATATATTGAAGACCGTAAAGGCGCTACTGCTATTTTGATGAATTATTTGTCGATGAATTATATCGATAGATAATATTTTTTTCAAAATAGCAGTAGCACCTTCACGGTCTTCAATATATTTTCTATTTTTTGCACTAAGCACTTGGTAGTTTGATTCATCCTTTTCCAATAAATCAAAAGCAGATGATAAATTATTTCCATGCTTAATTCCAATCCCACCACCCATTGCTTTTAAATCCCTAGCTTCCTTAAATTTCAAATGATTGGGTCCAAAAAATACAGGCTTTCCATAGACTGCCGCCTCCAAAATATTATGCACTCCTTTTCCAAATCCACCTCCAACATAAGTGTACTTCCCATATCGATAAATAAGGGAAAGCTTTCCGATACTATCGATGATGAGAACATTACTATTTGCATTTACTTCTTTTTCTAAAGTAGAGTAACGGGTCGTCCTTCC
>JANOAX010000001.1:0-15648 GCA_031411335.1 Bacteroidota bacterium | reverse complement strand
TTCTTTGATATCCTTGATTTCCCCCGTACAGATGTTCCAGATTGCTTTTCAATTACATCTAGCCCAGCAAAGCTCACTAGTTGTTTTGCGTTTCTGATAAGATTAAATCCATCGGTTTCTGCTATTACAGAGACTGTGGTTATTAATCCTACCCCATGAATACTAGTAATGTTCTCAACTTTCTTTTTCAACCCAGGATTTTTTTCTATCCACAATTTCAGCTCATTCTCAATTTCTTTTAACTGTTTAGACATCATCTTGAGTCGATCTTTCATTCTCTTGATGGCTCCCTTGTCAGGCCAGGCACCACAAGATTCAGCATGTAGTTGATTCTTCACGGCTGTTTGATCAGCAGTGATCTGACCTCTCTCACGCGTTAAGTTCCTTAATCTTCGAAAAAGTGGATCTGGCTTTTTCCATTTATCCAACTTCTTTTCTAAACCCATTATTGAAAGCATGTAGCTACTAAGTTTATCATTGACTGATTTTTGCTTTAAAGTTTTACTAAAACTCTTTGACATACTTGGAAGTACAACACTAACATTCCATCCTTGGTCAAATAAATACATGGCCAATGACTCATGGTACACTCCTGTAGCTTCCATTACAATTTTAGTATCCTTTACCAATCTCTGCTTAAGCATCCATTTCTCTAGCTTAACGAAGCCGTTTTTAGAGTTAGAAATAGTTAAGCTTGCTACTTTTAATACTTCCTTATCAGGCAGCATTTTACTTAGACAAACTTCATGTTCTGCTGCGGCACAATCAATGCCTACACACATTTCTAAATTTGTTTCCATAATGTTTAGATTAATTAAGTTTCATCTAAATAGGAATACTCCTCTACACCTTAACTCGTGAATACATTCAAGCTTATCAGATCATACCAATAGCTTTAGATTCTGTTCAGGCTCTAAAGAGTAAAAGGAGTGGGGATATAACTCTAGTTCAACATACCTTTGCGGTTGTTTAGGCACTAATCGTCTCCCACTCCTCACCTATTTAAGAACATTAAAATTCTTGATTTTATTTAAGAAAACAAACATACGAGGGCACTAGAGGTCACGAGATGCACTTGAGAATGACTTTTGTGATCTTTAGTGACCTTTAGTGCCCTCTAGTGTTAAAATTGAGTTTCAATTCGGAGAATAATTAATACGTTCCGGAAAACTTAATCGACTAAGATGTTGGTATTTGTTAGATAAATTCTATATTTATCGGATGCAAATCCTTAAAAAACTCCCGCTAGAGCTGATTGTATGGATCGGTTCGCTTTTGTATTTAGCAGGGATTGATCCGCATGCAGAGCACATGAGTCTTTGTGTTTTTAATTGGCTAGGTTTTGTCTGGTGTCCGGGATGTGGCATAGGTCATTCTATTTCATTCTTATTGCATGGGGAATTCTTACAATCTTGGAATGCACATGTTCTCGGCGGTTTTGGGTTGATGGTTTTATTGCATCGCATCCTACAATTGCTTCGATTGGAATATTCGAGATATCAACTAAAATTCAATGTAAATTAATTGTTAACTAAATAATCATGGATAAAAATTTACTACTCTCATTACCCGGAATTGAATCGGAAGAAATGCTTTTTATTCAAGAAGCAATAAAGGATTTGAGCGAGGATGCTCAACGTAATTTTCTCTTGCTTTATCAAGGACGAAGAAAGGATCCACAAACGATATTAATTTGTTGTATCATCGGATTTGTGGGAGTGGCAGGTGTTCAAAGATTTATTCTCGGACAAATTGGAATGGGTATTCTGTATTTTTTTACGGCTGGTCTCTGCTTCGTTGGAACCATCATAGATCTACTGAATTACAAAAAGATGACCTTGGAATTCAATCAGTCGCAGGTAATTGAATGCAAGCTGCTGGCCGCTAGTTTCAGGTCTTAATTAAACTTTGCTGGATAAATATTCTCTTAATCTTTGATCGTGCATAAGTTTTTAAGGGACTTTTGCGTTTAATAAAGTCAATCGTTAAATTTGGGATATGAATTGCATGAAAATAGGAGTGTTTCTTGTTGCTGTTTTCTTATTGAATTCCTGCACCAAGACGGAGCTGGAAACGATCACTGGCAATATAGCGCCTCCTGACACTACGATTGAATCGAATGTTTATGAAGATTATGTAAACAAGTCGTATATCCTCGTGTTAGGTAGAGAGCCCAGTGTATTAGAATTCCAGAAAGCAGTAGACAGTTTAAAAACACATGGGCTAGATGTACCGAGTCGATATAATTTTTTGAATTCTGTTTTTTCTTTATCCGATTATAAATGGCGTCAAGTAGAAAAGTGGAGAATTCAATTGTTGGGAAGCACCGATTCATCGGATGTGATTACTCAAATGGCCATTTTCGATTTTTTCCTAAATGATTCTACTTATATCACGGTATGGCCTGCGCTGCAGTTGGAAAAAGATCGATTAGATTCTTTATACAATGCTTCCTATGATTACGTGGCTGGTACCATTTCAATTCGACAATTGCAATCGTATATGTTAAATAATTATTTTTATGATCAAATTAATATGGGGGCCGATAATTTTGTTCTTTCTTCATTTCAACATTTTCTGTATAGGAACCCCACATTTTCCGAACTGTTAAGCGGAGTTGGAATGATTGGCGGAAATAATGCCGTTTTGTTTTTGCAAGCAGGTGCCTCAAAAGAAGATTACCTCAACATCTTTTTTAATTCCAATGATTATTTTGAAGGATCTGTCATTCGTATATTTAATGATTATTTATTGCGTGCTCCTAATTCAATTGAGATGAGTGAGGCCGCATTGAAATATAAAAACACCTTGAATTTTGAATCAGTCCAAAAAGATGTATTGGCGACCGATGAGTTTGTTGGAATTAAATAAGAGATACAAATGAAAAGAATAAACACCCTTGTATTCGTTATCTGTTCTCTCGTATTCACTTCCTGTGAGAAGGAAGTTGATTATTTGTATGAGGTAAATCCAGTAGCGGTGCAATCACCGGGAACTATAAAGTCGAATGCCAAGAGTACCGTCGAATTTTTAACCATCGCTTGGGCCGATCTTTTCGGAACACAAATTCCACAGCAAGAATTGAGTAAGTTGAATACAGTGTACGTTGCTTTCGGAGATAAGAAAATGATTGAAGATCGCATCTTGTTAAATTTCCTTTCAAAATCAGGAGTGCAAATTCCAGCGCAAACAAATGTTGCTGGCGACACCGTTTTGTATATTAATAATACATACAAAAAATTATTTAATCGCGATGCCAATGCATTCGAGAAATATTATTTGAAAGAACAAATCAGGTTGAATGCATCCATGACGAGCAAAGTAATTTGGTATGCATTGATGACTTCCAATGAGTACCGTTATTATTAATTGATAAAAGGAAATGGATAGACGACGTTTTATAAGGAATGTAGGACTTACCGCTGCAGGAGCCATGGCAGCTCCGTATTTATTGCCGGGTGGTCGACTGTTTGCAGCGAGTGGTTTGCGTAAAGTGAATCATGTGGTATTCTTGCTTTTTGCAGGTGGTGTGCGTAATCTGGAATCGGTGCAGTTTAACGACGGCAATTTAATGCCGAATATGTTGAGTGGTGGAAGTGCAATCTCAAATGATATTTTACCTGCGATGGATTTTCTTCCTCCTGGACCACTTTCTCAACCATTACAAAATTATGGTACTTTGTTTCGTCAGTTTAGTTATAAGGAAGGTCCTACAGGACATTACAACGGACACACAGTTGCCGTGACAGGTCAATACGTAAGCACCGATTTAAATATTCGTGAGTCTCCTCGTAATCCTACTATCTTTGAATATTATCGAAAGCATAATAGTCCGCAACAAACGGCATTGAATTGTTGGTGGGTAGCGAATACACTCGGACCTTATCCTGCATTGAATTATTCGAGCGATCCCAACTACGGTGCTGGTTATGGAGCGAATTTCATCTCTCCTAATTTTTTAATTTCTCAAGATGGGTTTAATGCATTAGGAAATCCTGCGTCTTTCACCACGAATGAGCAAGCTGCATTTGCA
This sequence comes from Bacteroidota bacterium, assembly GCA_031411335.1. Taxonomy (GTDB): domain Bacteria; phylum Bacteroidota; class Bacteroidia; order AKYH767-A; family OLB10; genus JAJTFW01. The sequence continues at coordinate 11,615 of JANOAX010000001.1, read as the reverse complement.
AGTATCCGAAATTTTGCGAATGGAAACTTTGATCAGAGTTATACGAATCCATCTGCAGGAATTACGAATTCTCCAGCAGAAGCAGCACAGGTGCAACAGTTTATTAGCGATTTATATGCCAAGGCACAATCGGGGCAATATGTCAATCCTTGGGGTGTTGGCGCATCCATGAATAACGATATGTTCAATGTGATGTTTGCCGAAGAAATTATTCAGCGATTCAAACCTGAATTGCTCACGGTGAATATGCAAGATGTAGATATAGGTCATTTTGATTTTAGTTCGTACGCCAACAATTTACGTAAAGCCGATTGGGCAGCTGCGCATTTGTGGAACGTGATTCAAAGTACACCTGGTATGGCTAACGATACAGTGATGGTCATTGCACCCGAGCATGGAAGAAATTTCAGTCCGAATACTTCCATCGATGCATACGGTCGTTTGGCTTTAGATCATACTTCTCCTTCCGATGGGGTGAGTGGTGATCAAATGGCACGAGAAATATTTTGTTTGGTGGTGGGTCCGCCAACTGTAGTTAAGCAAGGACTCGTGGTGAATAGTGTGAGTGGAGAAAGTACGGAGATTGTACCCACCATTGCTAATATTTTAGGTTTCGATAATAGTATCCCGGCGAGTGCGGGTATAAAGAATTTTAATCAGTGCGACTTAGCACAAGCATTCTTCTAAACCATCTAGGAATGAAAAAAATACTTGACCTAATCACATCAGCATTCAAATTCCAAAAACAATATTTTGTTTTTGTGATGGTTGGGTGGATGGTTTTTTTATTTGTGATGATGATTTCATCTTGTACCAAAGAAGAGACACCAGATAATCCTTACGACAATGTGAATTATAATAACGGTGGCAATCAAGATTCAGTTCCGGATCCTGCTTCCATCACAGGTCTCCATAAAAATATTTTCTTTCCTAAATGTGCAAATCCCGGTTGTCATGATGGTACGTTTGAGCCCGATTTCAGAACGGTGCAAAGTAGTTTTTCAACCTTGATTTATATGGGTGTAAATAAAAAGACACTCGACTCCATTAATTTTTTTAATTACCGTGTCATTCCAAATAATGAAGCAACCTCATTCTTGATTGAGCGATTAACAACGAGCACTTCCGATTACATGCCGTCAAATGGTGTTCGATTAGGGAGTGCGGATATGGGTAATATCAGAAAGTGGATTCAGGATGGGTGTCCCGATGTTGATGGAGTATTACCGCAAAAACCAAATCTTCCTCCTAATATTGTTGGATTTATTGCAACCGATTCTTTATACACTCGATTAGATACAGTTCGACAAAATGGAATTGGTTATATGCCTTTCTATGCTCCTGCGAATAAATCCATGTATCTTGTTTTAGTGGCTTTAGATACCGCAGATGGAACTACGGCTACTGATCCCATCGATTTTACCGAGCATAAAATTAAATGGTCATTAGATCCTAATAATTTTGTGGGTGCACAAACGATAAATGCATTTTGGAATACACCTATTCCATTTCCGTATTGGCAAGCCATTATAAATACGAGTCAGTGGAGTGTAGGAACTACCATTTATTTCAGAGTATATATGAACGATGGATTTCAAGCTTTGCCAAGTGAATTGCCCAAAAATCAATCGCCCGATTTTTATAAAACGTATTTTGCATTTATTGTCCAATAGAAATTCATGATGAATATCCATTCACTTAATAGTATATTCAAGCGACCTTCAATTTTGTTGTTGCTCATAGGCATTGGAATTTTAGGGAGCTCCGGCTGCCAAAAAGACGATGATCCTTTTGCAAATAAAGTACCTTCCATAGAATTGCTTTCACTTACGCCGCAGATGGTTGTTGAGTTTCAAGATTCACTCGTTTTCAATATCAAGTATCGCGACAACGACGGCGACTTAGGAGAAAATAATCCGAACGTTAAAAATTTATTCATCACCGACAATCGCATCGGCATTATTTACGATTATCGCATTCAACAATTAGCTCCTACAGGTTCTGCCATTGCCATTGAAGGCACTTTGCAAGTCGTACTAAATTCCGTTGCCCGCACCGACACCAGCCTAGCTCAACAGTCCGCCACCTTTTCTGTTTATGTAAAAGATCGAGCGGGGAATAAAAGTAATACAGTGACGAGTGGGGCAATTACAATTAAGGAACCTTAATTGTAAATCGCTATTAATTTTTATTGATTAATTTTAATAGGCTGCATTCTCTTAGTTTAAGTAAAATAGAATTTGTTGTTTCAAAAATAAATTTACAGTCATTTTTTAACTTGTTACTTTCTTTTACGTGAAAAGAAAGTAACCAAAGAAAGCACGCCACCCAACACCAACCGATTTTTGCCCAAGTTATTTACCAATACTTATAAATAGATTGCTATAATCTAATTTCAAGATGAACCAAAATTGAAATTGGCAAAATCTCGGTTCGCGCTGTTGCGTGGACGGCCCACCGCACCGCTTTCGAATGAAATTATTTTTCAAGGACAAAATAAATCCGTGAAAATCCAATTTATCCGCGTCATCCGTGTTCAAAATTAGAATTTCAAATTAGACGAAATCAATCATAATAAATCATAATCATCTTAATAAATCAGCGTGCCATAAAGAGTATAGTTAAAGCCTACTCACTTCACCACCACCAATTTCCTCCCCACCCATTCATACCCACTCCTTACAACACAAGTATAAACTCCATTACTCAACTCAGGCAACTTCACCATCTGCAGCGTACTCCATGCAGGTAAATTCATCCTGTAAACTAATTGACCTTTCATGTCATAAACTTCAAACTCACCATTCTTGTTTTGCGGTAAAAGATACATGAGTTTAATATATCCATCACTTGTTGGGTTGGGCGAAATGCTGAATTTGAAATCATGTTTTATCTCTGCTATCCCAACACTCAATGTATCGCACACACTTCCTACAACAGGACCTAAATTATAATTGGGGTGATTGGGGACAGCTCTTAATTGAGCATATCCTAAATTGATAGCATGCTGTTGAACATCACAAGCAAGTCCAGCACTATCCGGAAAATTCATTTCGTGTAAATGTTGTACTCCGCTACCACTTGTGATATAGATCTTTCCGTTTGCTGCTAAATACATATTCCAAAAAGATGTAGCGCAACATGTAAGATTAGGAGGGGAGATAAAGCCGTCATAAGTAGCAACTGTGTCTATAGAAAGACTACTTGCGTTTATTTGAAAAATGTGATTACTGCTACACGAATATATAAATTCATCTGACGGGGAAAAAACCATTCCCCACAAATATTCATTTTGTGTTAGTTGCAAGGAAAAACTATTTGATAGAATTCCTGTGCACCTGTCGAAATCGGCAATAACTATTGAACTATTATTTGTGTTTTGTTCGTAAACAGCATAAGAAATTTTATTTCCTGAATTAGACATAACAATTTGTGAAGAACTGTACCATGCTATTGGTGCATTTAGATTTTGTTGCGTAAAGCTTGTTATTCCTTGAGTTGTTAATAATAAAACATTTACTTCATTGCTGTTGTGTTTTACCATGAATATCCACCAGTCTCTTCCATTTGCATGTTTGCAACAACCAATACCAAATGACATTGTATCTGTAATTGCAAGTGCATTCTTTGTACTTACTCCACCCAAACCACTATCCAAGGACATGTCGATAATTGAATAATACAGTTCATTCGCTGTGTATGATATTCCATTTGTAGTAGCAGTATGGTGAAATAAAATATATTTTGTAGTATCTCCAGGAAAAGGTAAGAGTACATTGTTACCTATCATTGGTAATCCAGATGCCCAATTAGAGGTGATTCCATTCGGATTTAAACCGCTCCCGTTCATCATCGTATCGTTAATAGCATTAGCAATCCAAGTCCCGTTGCTACTCATTAAAAAATCCCCTTGTGTATTACAAATAGTAGCTTCTGTTCCATTAAATACCATTTTCCTATTCTCAGGAATATGAGTATAAGAACTAGAGTCAAAAACCAATCTTCCTTTCGGATCTTGAAAAAACAAATAACTTCCCAACAACCACTGGTGATTATAAAACCCTTGCGAAAAAGCATTCACCCCATGCAATATAAATAAAAGGAAGAGGATTGTTTTTTTCATTTTAAGCAAAGAGTACTCGTTTTTAAAAGGAATTTAATTTTATGAATATAAGATTTGGGGATATTTCTATATCCTCATCTCCAACAAATTTAAGAATTTGACTATTACGAAAATAAGCCTAAAATGGGAGTATTTCAAATTATGTGATTTATTGGCAATATTTTTAACTGAGCAAGTTCCTCATCCAATTAATCAATAAGTTTGCCCTATGATCATCCCTGAGATTAGCGTACTCCCCAACAAGTTAACCGTCCTCTATATGCATTACCCAGAAAGTTTGGTGACGCATTGTGGTTTGTTGATGAAGGCCGGTACACGCGATGAGGAAAAAGGGAAAGATGGGTTGGCTCATTTTATTGAGCATACCTTATTTAAAGGAACCAAGAAGAGGAAGTCTTTTCATATCCTCAATCGATTGGAAGTTGTGGGCGGGGAATTGAATGCATACACCACCAAGGAAGAAACTTGTTTGCATGCTTCGGTGATGAATCGCTATTTTGAAAGAGCCGTGGATTTGATTGCCGATGTGGCTTTCCAGTCCATCTTTCCAGAAAAGGAAATTGAAAAGGAAAAAGAAGTAATAACAGATGAAATTCGAGCTTATCAAGATACTCCCTACGAGCAAATATTTGATGATTTCGAAAGTCAGTTGTTTAAAGGCCATACCCTCGGACATAATATTTTAGGAACGGAAGAAAGCATTCGCAAATTCAAACGCAAGGATATTTTGAATTACGTTGGAGATCTTTATGATCCTTCAAACATGATTTTTGCAGTGAGTGGAAGCATCGGAATGAAGGAAGTGAATCGGTTGGCGGAAAAATATTTTGGAGTGCAGAAGAATAAAAAGTCTCCTCCCAAAAGAACTGCGTTTAAGAAATATAAGCCTCAGCTCATCACAGAAAAAAAGAGTATTAGTCAGGTGCATTATATCATGGGTCGGCCAGCCTTAGGTGTTAAAGACCCACGAAGATTTACCTTAATCCTTTTCAATAATTTACTGGGCGGGCCTGGGATGAATTCCCGCTTGAATCTCAACATTCGCGAAAAACATGGATTCACTTATACTATCGAATCGGGATTTCATTCGTATACTGATACTGGGGTGTTTCATATTTATTTTGCTACCGATGAAAAGCATTTTGAGAAAACCCGAAAATTACTAGAGAAGGAATTGGATGTATTAACTAATAAGAAATTGAGTGATACAGTTTTTAAGCAATACAAAGAGCAGTTGATTGGTCAAATCCAATTAGGACAGGAGAATAGATTGAGTGTGTTGTTGTCCTTAGCGAAGAGTCAGCTAAATCTTGGGAAAATTGTTACCCTTAAAGATGTGAATGACCGAATTAATAGAATAACAAGTAGCGAAATTCGAGAGTTAGCCGATGAAATATTAGACCCAAAATCACGTTCTGAGTTAATATACATGCCTAATCCTTAAAATTGTGCTTATTTGTACCCAATTTCATAACTTCGTATCATGAAATCTAGAATTTTACTTTTATTCGCCGTAGTGGCATTCTTAGCTTCTTGTGGAAAAGAGGAGTCGTTTAGTCCTATTCCCGAAATTAAATTTGAGCGCTTTGTTAATTACATCGGCACCACGGGAAAAGATACAGCTGTTGAATTTATTTTTACCATTAAAGATGGTGATGGAGATATTGGTTTAGCCGATAATGAATTTGATAATAGTTGCGGAGCTGATAATGCTAATTTGTATTTGGCTTATGAAGTAAAAGACGGAGCGAATTTCAGAAAGAAAAATTTATGGTTGCAAGTAGTCGAAGTAACTCCTACTTGTGATACACTTGTTTATTTTGATAGTGTGCAAGTAAAATTCAATCAGCGCATGCAATACATCGAACCGGCTGGAAATAGCAAGAGCATTGAAGCCACAGTTACATATCGAATGGATTATACGAGTGCTTTAATTTTATTAGATAACATCGGCCGCTTCGAATTTTATATCCGAGATCGTGCGAATCATAAGAGTAATGTAGTTTTATCGAATGAACTTATTCTTAATAAATAGCTTTTTTCAACACTAAAGGCACTAGAGTACACTTGAGTGCACTTGAGAAATTTTATTTTTTAAAGCCCCTCGCCTTTGGAGAGGGGTTGGGGAGAGGCTTCAATATTAATGTGGCAATAATTTGTTTTCCTTTCGAGTAATAAGTATTTATTTGATTAGAAACTTTATTAGATTCTAATCAGTTTAAATTCGACCAGTAATTCTCTTGTGTTCTCTAGTGCCCTCTAGTGTTGAATTTTTTCGTCTCTAATTGAAGACAAAACTACTCGGACCAATTCCTACAGTTGATGAATCAATCAACACCCCGGCATTGGTATAATGCAGCATATGCGAATTACTGCTAAAGCTCGATTTCCCTCCGTAGATACTTCCATCAGTTGGATGAATGCCCAACGCGTAAAACTCACGATCAATATACGGCGTACTAGGGATTACTGTACTGCTTGCATCCATTTTATAAACCGTTCCAGTATAGGCACTATTGCCGAATAGGAAATATAGCGTAGTGCCGTCGGCGTTAGTGTTGAGTTTGAGCGGATGTTCGTCGAAGCTGAAATCGGCAAACCAATCGGTAGCTAATGAAGCTGGATTAATTCGCATCAATTTCCCACCTGGATCATCAGGCGTTGGTGTAAAGTCGGCGCCTAAACTGCCTCGGCAAAGCACCCAAACGTTTCCAATATTGTCTTTGCGAATAGAAGAAGGATTTACGCCTGTTGTTAATGTGGTGGAGACATTAAAAGTGCTTAGATTAACTACAGTCACACTGCTATCATCTACAAATCCTCCGCTGTTGCAAACGAAGAGTTGGTTATTGGCAATCAACATTTCCTCGGGACCCAATCCACACAAAACACTATCTACAATGGTGTTTGAATTCAAATTGATTTTGAATACTTGATTGGAATTCCAATCGCTAATGTATCCATAGTTACTTTGTGCTGTGAAATAGCGTGGACTATTAATTCCATAGATTGAGGCCGTCTTTTTAAAGTCGACCATCGATACCACTTCTACTTTTTGTGAATTGTTTACGCAGAGATAGGCTTTTCCATTATAGATGCTCATCGATTGCAATAAATCACCCACCGGAAATCCATTTACCGATTGATAGAGATCACTGTTGTGGTAAACAGAGTCAGAAGAGAAGAATGAGATAGACGCATTGCCTGCGAGAAAGGCGCCTTCATTTACTACAAATACTCCGTTTAAATTGTTAGGAGCTGGAGTGTTTTCTTCTAGTTTATCCTTCTCGCAAGAAGTGAATACAAGGATGCTCAGTGAGCAAATGGAGAGTGCGATTTTTTTTATCATGGTTTATAAATTAATGCATACAAGAAACCACGATTGAATATTCCATAGAGTAAAGGAAAATAAATTCCATACTGTAACGCTCATCATCCTTTCCTCCGAAGGTTCAACCATGGCAATAATGTTGGCAGGTCTTCTGACTCACAGATTAATCAAAACTCCTTCCCATTCCTTGATGAACAGTGGTTGCGTTTTGATGTGCATTTGCATGCGAAACTGTTTACAGCAGCGGGGACTGTTGCCGGATTGCACGGCATTCCCTTTTCATTCCTGTTATTAAGCAGGAAACCATCACTAAGGGCAAAAGTAGTGAAAAGAGTGATGTCTAGATTCGATCCAAGAAATTTTTGATGATAGGCTTGAACTCCTGATTCACAGGTAGATGAAATGGAGTGCACTGTTCCAGTATTTCCATTCCTCTTTTTAAATCGACCTGGTCTTGGTCAAAAGTGACGATGTGTTTTTTCTGTGCATGCATCTCCGCTAAAAATTCTTGTTCCGTTTGTCCGGGTGTGGGAATACAGATCGCCGATTTTTTTACAGCGCATAAATCCATCAAAGTAGAATGTCCACTGCGACTGATGATGTATTTGCAATTCGTGTAATGAAACAACATTTCATCGGTAGAAATATGTGATGAGAAAAAACAATTTCCATGCTGTTCTTGTATCGGATGTTGAGGCGTGCCTTTTGCAATAATAACAGTGATGGGTAATGTTTGTAATTGCTGGTAGATGATTTTTTCGAAATGACTACGCTGTGGTTCGGGCCCAGATAAAACAACGATGGCATCATAATTTTTATATTTTCCCTCTATAGAAATTGATGCAAAGCGAGATAATGATCCAATGAATTTTGGATTTAATTTTTGGATGGTCGATAAATCATGAGATAAAGAACCTGTTAAATTATTTTCTCCAGCAGAATCAGGCACCCATATTTCATCAAATGGAGCGAGATAATGATGATTTATTTTATTGATGATCGGTCGAAGCCATTCTTTGTTTTTTGGTGTTTGCAAATTAAGTTGATGTGTCATGATCACACTCGGAATTCCATCTGCAAAAGCCCCATACCGATTGTCGCTGATGATCGCATCTACCTGTAAATCTTTCACCAACTTTTTAATTTGTTGATGTTCCCTTTTAATGGCCCAAGAAATTTTAGGTGCTTGTAAAAACATCGACAACGACATTGGAATTCTGGTAGGGTACTTCACTTGAATACCATGTATCGTGTAAAATGGAATCTTTGGGAATACCGATTGAATCAAATGTCCAGTAGAGCCTTCTCCGCATAATGTAATTCGAGCCCCTTGCAACAAAAGTTCCTCAATAATCGGTATGCTGCGAGTTGCATGCCCAAGACCCCAATCGAGAATGGAATAGAGAATATGTGGATTCGTTTTTTTCAATCTTCAAAAGTACTTCTTTGCCACTTCTAAATAGTGGAGTACGCGTACTGCGAAGGTACGAACCAAAGCAGTAACTTCGCAGTCGATTGAAAAAAGTGAACTGGTAATGGCAAAGCATAAACTTCGGCGATTTAGTGAGTTAGAAACATTTGAGCGGACTTTTCAATATCCGTTTCCGTTGTTGGGTACAGATCATGGGCTTTGCGGCAATTGGAATGAAAAAGTATTTCATAATGAGCAGCCCATTGTAGTTGAATTGGGTTGTGGTAGAGGCGAGTATACAGTGAGTCTGGCTCAACATTTTAACGATCGCAATTTCATTGGCATCGATATTAAGGGCGCACGTTTATGGAGAGGAGCCAAAACCATTAACGAAGAAAACATACTGCATGCTGCCTTTTTGCGTACTCATATAGAATGGTTGCCCCAATTTTTCGCTCCAGGTGAAATTCGGGAGATTTGGGTTACTTTCCCTGATCCACAGCCTCAAGTATCGAGAGAAAACAGAAGAATTACAAATCCGAAGTTTTTAAAGATGTACCGTGAATTGGTGGGGAAAGATGGGATTTTGCACCTAAAAACTGACAATATCGGACTCTTTGAATACACCTTAGAAATGTTAGAGCAAGAGCATGGTAAACTGGAGATTTGTACCAAGGATTTGTATGTTGACACCCCCGAAAATTTTGATACCAGCATCCAAACTACCTATGAACAAATATTCCTTAAACAAGGCTTCAAGATCAATTACTTGAGATTCAAGTGGTCATAATATTAAAATTATGTTTAATTCAACACAATTAAATATATTTACAACATGTTCGTCTAACTGAGTAATTTTGCCCTAAATCTTAAAACCATGAAAAAAACACTAATTGTAGTAGGAGTCATTCTCGTCATCGTATTTATCCTCTACCGATTTTTCGTAGGCACTTATAATAATTTAGTAGAACGTGATGTTCAAGTTCAAACGGCTTGGTCTCAAGTTGAAAATGTATATCAGCGCCGACTTGATCTCATTCCGAATTTGGTGAGCACCGTAAAAGAAGCTGCCGATTTTGAGAAGTCGACTTTAACTGCTGTCATCGAAGCAAGAGCTAATGCAACTCAAGTGAAGATTGATCCTAAAAATTTAACTGCCGAACAAATGACAAAGTTCCAAGAAGCGCAAGGTCAGTTGGGATCTGCTTTAGGTCGATTGATGGTGGTGGTTGAACAATATCCACAGTTGAAGGCGAATCAAAATTTCTTAGAGTTGCAATCGCAATTGGAAGGAACAGAAAATCGTATCGCCGTGGAGCGTCAAAAATTTAACGAAGCGGTACAGTTATTTAATAGCTATGTGCGTAAGTTTCCTCAGGTAACCATTGCAGGCATGTATGGATTCTCACCGAAGCCATTTTTTGAAGCCGACAAAGGAGCCAACAAAGCACCTGATGTAGGAGCTGCATTCGACAAATGAAAGCGCAAGCATTATTCCAAGAAGAGGATAGAGCACGTATCCGCCTAGCCGTTACTAACGCAGAGTTAGAAACTTCAGGCGAGATACGTGTTTTTATGGAGGATGAATGTAAGGATAATGTACTCGATAGAGCCGCATTTATTTTTGCGCAACTTGAAATGAATGCAACAGAATTGAGAAGCGGTGTGTTGATATATTTGGCTGTGGATGATCGCAAGTTTTGCATCATTGGTGATGCTGGAATACATCAAAAAGTTGGAAATAATTTCTGGGAAGAAATAACTACGGAGATGGGTGTTTTTTTTAAAAGCAATCTTTTTGTGGATGGAATTGAATATGCAGTAAGGAAAGTTGGTGAGCAGTTGAGTTCTCACTTTCCATTTCATAAAGATGATGTAAACGAGTTGCCAAACGATATTGTTTTTGGAGGAGGGGAGTCGTGAAAAATTATTTATTGATAGTTTGTTTCTTTTTATTTAGCGCTGTACAAGCCGCTGTAGAATTTCCGCCTACGCCTAATCCTCCGAGATTGGTCAATGATTTTACCAATACATTAACACCGAAAGAAACTGAAGCGCTCGAGCAAAAGTTATTAGGTTTTAACGACACTACTTCTACACAAATTGCAGTTGTTATTATCAATACCGTTGATGGATACCCTGTAGAAAGTTACGCATTTGAACTCGGCGAAAAGTGGGGCATTGGAAATAAAGGAAAAAATAACGGAGCGTTGATGCTTGTGGTTTTGCAAGATCGAAAAATTTATATTGCTACAGGTTACGGATTGGAAGGAGCCCTTACCGATGCATTATCCAGAAGAATTATTGAAAATGATATAAAACCTTTTTTCAAAGAAGGACGATATTACGAAGGAATTAATGCCGGCGTCTCTAAAATTATTGATGTTGTAAAAGGAGAATATCACGATACTTCGAGCCGAAAAAAGAAAGGAGCGGGCAAAGTTCCTTCTATTTTATTTGTGTTGCTTGTATTGTTATTTATTTTCTTGTTTAAAATATTTAGTGTGCAACGTTATGCCAAGATGAATAGCATCACATTTTTAGCAGCTTGGCTTTTGTTGAATGCTGCACGTGGTCGACAAAGTGGAAGCTGGGGAAATTTTAATTCCGGTAGCGGTGGATTTGGTGGTGGCAGCAGTGGTGGCGGTGGAAGTTTTGGTGGATTCGGCGGTGGTAGTTTCGGCGGCGGCGGAGCAGGGGGTAGCTGGTAAGGTTAGCTTCTGGCTTCAGGCTTCTAGCTTCTAGCTTCT